>NZ_RZSJ01000059.1:0-17589 GCF_003998025.1 Mesorhizobium sp. M8A.F.Ca.ET.021.01.1.1 | reverse complement strand
GCCTATATCTATGTGCGCGGCGAGTTCATCCGCGAGCGCGAGGCGCTGCAGCGGGCGATCGAAGAGGCGTACGAGGCCAAGCTGATCGGCAAGAACAACACGTCGGGCTACGATTTCGAAATCTACATGCATCACGGCGCCGGCGCCTATATCTGCGGCGAGGAAACCGCGCTGCTCGAAAGCCTCGAAGGCAAGAAGGGCCAGCCCCGGCTGAAGCCGCCATTCCCGGCCAATGTCGGCCTCTATGGCTGCCCGACCACGGTCAACAATGTCGAATCGATCGCGGTGGCGCCGACCATCCTGCGCCGCGGAGCCGCGTGGTTCTCGTCCTTCGGCCGGCCCAACAATGTCGGCACCAAGCTGTTCTGCGTCTCCGGCCACGTCAACAATCCGTGCACCGTCGAAGAGGCGATGTCGATCCCGTTCCGCGAACTGATCGAGACGCATTGTGGCGGCATCCGCGGCGGCTGGGACAATCTGCTTGCGGTCATTCCGGGCGGCGCCTCGGTGCCGCTGGTGCCGGCCGAGCAGATCATCGACACGCCGATGGATTTCGACGCGCTGCGCGACCTCAAATCCGGCCTCGGCACGGCGGCCGTCATCGTCATGGACAAGTCGACCGATGTCGTGAAGGCGATCGCGCGGCTTTCCTACTTCTACAAGCACGAGAGCTGCGGTCAGTGCACGCCATGCCGCGAGGGCACAGGCTGGATGTGGCGGGTGATGGAGCGGCTGGTGCGCGGCGAGGCGCAGAAGCGCGAGATCGACATGCTGCTCGACGTCACCAAGCAGGTCGAGGGCCACACGATCTGTGCGCTGGGCGATGCCGCGGCCTGGCCGATCCAGGGCCTGATGCGGCATTTCCGTGGCGAGGTGGAGCGGCGCATCGACGAGTTTTCGCGCAACGCGCACCGGGCCGAACCGGTGATGGTGGCGGCGGAATAAAAAGAAACTTTTTGAACTCGGGAAGAAAACGGGGCGGGGCGAACGAAGAAACGACCAGGAGAACTCTATGGCGCCGTATTCGACACCCTACTCATTGATGCCCAATTTGGACCAGATCGAGAAGATGAACCAGGACCTGACAAGGATGATGCCGAAGGAGATGGCCAGCGCCGTCAACCTTTTCGCGCACCCTGTCGCGGGTGCAGTGGCGATGTCGGCGCTTGGCATGGGGCTCGCCAATCATGCCTTCGGCGTCTGGATGGGGGCGCTTTCGGGAGCCGCCGAGGCATCACATCGGCTCATGCAGCCGCTGATCGAGGATTTCGAGGCGCGCGTCGAGCAATTCGAGGACGCGAACTCGTCGTCCATCAGGGCGCGGGCGACGGCGAAGACCATGATGGCCGAGGCGCAGTCCTTCGCCCAGGAGGTCACCGGTATCGCAGCCAGGGAGGCCGCGGTCATCGCGCCAGCCGCGGATGCAGCTCCGGCAGCGGGTGAGACCTCCGATGTGCTGTTGCCGGAAGATTTCAGGCAGCCCAAGGCCATGGAGAAGCCAGCGAAACCGTCCGACCTCAAGGCGATATCGGGCATCGGCCCGAAGCTGGAGAAGGTGTTGAACGGGCTGGGTATCTGGACTTACGCCCAGATCGCCCAATGGTCGCCGCAGGAGATCGCCTGGGTCGACGATTATCTCTCGTTCAACGGCCGTATCGGCCGTGACGACTGGACTGCCCAGGCCGCGGCGCTGGCCGCCAAGAAGTAAACGAAATGTCGGGCGCGGCGTCGGTCGCGACCGGAAAAGAGATTGCGGGAAATCCGCAGGGGTTTGAAGCGAATGGCAAAGCTCAAGGTCGACGGGAAAGAAATCACTGTACCCGACCACTATACGCTGCTGCAGGCGGCGGAAGACGCGGGCGCGGAAGTGCCGCGCTTCTGCTTCCATGAGCGGCTGTCGATCGCCGGCAATTGCCGCATGTGCCTGATCGAGGTGAAGGGCGGGCCGCCCAAGCCGCAGGCCTCCTGCGCCATGGGCGTGCGCGACCTGCGCCCCGGTCCGAACGGCGAGCCGCCGGAAATCTTCACCAACACGCCGATGGTCAAGAAGGCCCGGGAAGGCGTGATGGAATTCCTGCTGATCAACCACCCGCTGGATTGCCCGATCTGCGACCAGGGCGGCGAGTGCGACCTGCAGGACCAGGCGATGGCCTTCGGCGTCGATTCCTCGCGCTATCACGAGAACAAGCGCGCGGTCGAAGACAAGTATATCGGCCCGCTGGTCAAGACGGTGATGAATCGCTGCATCCACTGCACGCGCTGCGTCCGCTTCACCACCGAGGTCGCCGGCATCTCCGAGCTCGGCCTGATCGGCCGCGGCGAGGATGCCGAGATCACCACCTATCTCGAACAGGCGATGACCTCGGAGCTGCAGGGCAATGTCATCGATCTCTGCCCGGTCGGCGCGCTGACCTCCAAGCCCTTCGCCTTCCAGGCGCGGCCGTGGGAACTGACCAAGACTGAATCCATCGACGTGATGGACGCTGTCGGCTCGGCGATCCGCGTCGATAGCCGTGGCCGCGAAGTGATGCGCATCCTACCGCGCGTCAACGAGGCGGTGAACGAGGAATGGATTTCCGACAAGACGCGCTTCATCTGGGACGGCCTGCGCACGCAGCGCCTCGACCGCCCCTATGTGCGCAAGGACGGCAAGCTGGTTCCGGCGAGCTGGGCCGAAGCCTTCGCATCGATCAAGGACGCGGTGTCGAAGACGACGCCTGAGAAGATCGGCGCGGTCGCGGGCGATCTCGCGGCTGTCGAGGAAATCTTTGCGTTGAAGCTCTTGATGGCTTCGCTCGGTTCGAAGAACACCGATTGCCGCCAGGACGGCGCCGCGCTCGATCCGGCGCTCGGACGCGCCAGCTATATCTTCAACCCGACCATCGAAGGCATCGAGCAGGCCGACGCGGTGCTGATCATCGGCGCCAATCCGCGCTTCGAGGCCTCGGTGCTCAATGCCCGCATCCGCAAGCGCTGGCGCCTCGGCAATCTGCCGGTCGGCGTCATCGGCGATGTCGGCGACACGCGCTATGACTACGAACAACTGGGCGCCGGGCCGGACTCGCTCAAGGATCTGGCGGACGGCAACGGCAAGTTCTTCCAGACGCTGAAGAAGGCGACGCATCCCCTGATCATCGTCGGCCAGGGCGCGCTGGCGCGCGCCGACGGTGCGGCCGTGCTCGGCCAGGCGGCCAGGCTCGCCGCTGCCGTGAATGCTGCTCGCGCCGACTGGAACGGCTTTGCCGTGCTGCACAATGCGGCGGCACGCGTCGGCGGCCTCGACCTCGGCTTCGTGCCGGGCGAAGGCGGCAAGAACGTTGCCGGCATGCTGGGCGAGACGGATGTGCTGTTCCTGCTCGGTGCCGACGAGATCGACATGAGCAAGACCGGCGGTGCCTTTGTCGTCTATGTCGGCACGCATGGCGACGCCGGCGCGCACCGCGCCAATGTCATCCTGCCGGCGGCGGCCTATACCGAAAAGTCCGGCACCTACGTCAACACAGAGGGGCGTGTGCAGCAGACCAACCGCGCCGGCTTCGCACCGGGCGATGCGCGCGAGGATTGGGCCATATTGCGGGCGCTGTCCGACGTGCTGGGCAAGAAACTGCCATTCGACTCGCTGCCGCAACTGCGTGCCAAGCTCTATGGCGAATACCCGCATCTGGCCCGCATCGACCAGGTCGCGGCCGGCAATGCCGAGGATATCGCCAGCGTGGCGAAGCTCGGCGGGCGGCTGAACAAGGGCACCTTCACCTCGCCGGTCAAGGATTTCTATCTGACCAACGCGATCGCGCGGGCATCGGCCGTGATGGCGGAATGCTCGGCACTGGCCAAGAGCGGCTTCAAGCAGGCGGCGGAATAAGCATGGACACCTTCTTCTCCTTCTACGTGCTGCCGGCGCTGCTGATCCTTATGAAATCAGTCGTGCTGATCGTCGTGCTGCTGATCTTCGTCGCCTATATCCTCTACGCCGACCGCAAGATCTGGGCGGCGGTGCAGCTTCGCCGTGGCCCGAACGTCGTCGGCCCCTGGGGCACGCTGCAGGCCTTCGCCGACCTGTTGAAGTTCGTCTTCAAGGAGCCGGTCATCCCGTCAGGCGCCAACAAGGGCGTCTTCCTGCTGGCGCCGCTGGTCTCGGCCGTTCTGGCGATCTCGGCCTGGGCGGTCATTCCGGTCAGCCAGGGTTGGGCGATCGCCAACGTCAATGTCGGCATCCTCTATGTCTTCGCCATCTCCTCGCTGGAGGTCTATGGCGTGATCATGGGCGGCTGGGCGTCGAACTCGAAATATCCGTTCCTCGGCGCGCTGCGTTCGGCCGCGCAGATGGTATCCTATGAAGTCTCGATCGGCTTCGTCATCGTCACCGTGCTGCTCACCGCCGGCTCGCTCAACCTCAGCGATATCGTGCTGTCGCAGCATGACGGAATTGGCACGCGGCTCGGCCTGCCCAACACATTCCTCGACTGGAACTGGCTGGCCCTGTTCCCGATGTTCATCATCTTCTTCATCTCGGCGCTGGCCGAGACGAACCGGCCGCCTTTCGATCTGGTGGAAGCCGAATCGGAGCTGGTCGCCGGCCACATGGTCGAATATTCGTCGACGCCGTTCCTCCTGTTCTTCCTGGGCGAGTATGTCGCGATCGTCTTGATGTGCGCGCTGGCCACCATCCTGTTCCTCGGCGGCTGGCTGCCGCCCTTCGACTTCGCGCCCTTCACCTGGGTGCCGGGCGTCATCTGGTTCGTGCTGAAGGTCTGCTTCGTGTTCTTCGGCATTTCGATGGTGAAGGCCTTCGTGCCGCGCTACCGCTACGACCAGCTGATGCGGCTGGGCTGGAAGGTGTTCCTGCCGATCTCGCTGTTCATGGTCGTCGCCACCGCGGCCTTCCTCAAGATCACGGGGTTTGCGTGATGTCCGCTTTGTCCCAGGCCGCCAAATCGCTGCTGCTGCAGGATTTCGTCAGCGCTTTCTTCCTGTCGATGCGCCAGTTCTTCGCGCCGAAGGAGACGATCAACTATCCGCACGAGAAGGGGCCGGTCAGCCCGCGCTTCCGCGGCGAGCACGCGCTGCGTCGCTATCCCAATGGCGAGGAACGCTGCATTGCCTGCAAGCTGTGCGAGGCGATCTGCCCGGCGCAGGCGATCACCATCGAGGCCGGCCCGCGCCGCAATGACGGCACGCGCCGCACGGTGCGTTACGACATCGACATGGTGAAGTGCATCTATTGCGGCTTCTGCCAGGAAGCCTGCCCGGTCGACGCCATCGTCGAGGGGCCGAATTTCGAGTTCGCGACGGAGACGCGCGAGGAACTCTACTACGACAAGGACAGGCTGCTGGCGAATGGCGACCGGTGGGAGCGCGAACTGGCGCGCAACATCTCGCTGGACTCGCCCTATCGCTGAGATTTGACGCATGGACGGGGCGAAGGGCCTCGTCTAGAGGATGATCCCGAAAAGTTGCAGACTTTTCGGACAAGATCATCCTCCGGAAGACAAAAGTGTCGCATGTTTCTTTCGATCGGGTATTTCAACCCGATCGGAACATGCGATAGGACAACGCGGCTTCGGTACGACGAAGCCAGAGACAACGAACAGGGCGAGTGTCCTGTTTGGAAAGGAACCCGGGGGATCCCCAATGCTGAGTGGACTAGAGGCGGCCTTTTTCTACCTCTTCGCCTTTGTCGCGGTGGCGTCGGCGTTCATGGTCATTTCGTCGCGCAACCCCGTGCATTCGGTGCTGTTCCTGATCCTGACCTTCTTCAACGCCGCCGGCCTGTTCATGCTGACCGGCGCCGAGTTCCTGGCGATGATCCTGCTCGTCGTCTATGTCGGCGCGGTCATGGTGCTGTTCCTGTTCGTCGTCATGATGCTTGACGTCGACTTCGCCGAGATGAAGGAGGGAGCCCTGCAATACGCGCCGATCGGCGCGCTGGTCGGGCTGATCCTGGCGGCGGAGCTGATCGTCGTGCTGGGTGGCTACACATTCGCGCCGAAACTCGCCGCGACGGTCGCAAAGCCCATCCCGGATCTCGCCGCGCGCTCCAACACGGCAGCGCTCGGCGACATCCTCTATACCGACTACCTCTACTACTTCCAGATTTCGGGCCTCATCCTGCTGGTTGCCATGATCGGCGCCATCGTCCTGACGCTGCGCCACAAGGAAGGGGTCAAGCGGCAGTCGATCGCCGCCCAGGTCGGCCGCACCGCGGCGACCGGCATGGAAATCCGCAAGGTCAAGTCGGGCGAAGGAGTCTGAGATGGTCGTCGGCATCGCACATTATCTGACCGTATCGGCCGTTCTGTTCACGCTCGGCGTGTTCGGCATCTTCCTCAACCGCCGCAACATCATCGTCATTCTGATGTCGGTCGAATTGATCCTGCTCGCGGTCAACATCAATTTCGTCGCCTTCTCGGCGGCGCTCGGCGATCTGGTCGGCCAGGTGTTCGCGCTGTTCGTGCTGACGGTCGCGGCGGCTGAAGCCGCCATCGGACTTGCCATTCTCGTCGTCTTCTTCCGCAACCGTGGCTCGATCGCGGTCGAAGACGTGAACACCATGAAGGGTTGACGGGGCGACTATGTATCAAGCGATCGTCTTCCTTCCACTGCTCGGCTTCCTGATCGTCGGCCTGTTCGGCAACGCGCTCGGTGCCAAGGCGTCCGAATACATCACCTCCGGCTTCCTGGTGATCGCGGCCGTGCTGTCATGGGTCGCCTTCTTCAGCGTCGGTTTCGGCCATGGCGAGGTGTTCACCGTGCCGGTGCTGCACTGGATCCAGTCCGGCGGGCTGGACGTCTCCTGGGCGCTGCGGATCGACACGCTGACGGTGGTGATGCTGGTGGTGGTCAACACCGTGTCGGCGCTGGTTCACGTCTATTCGATCGGCTACATGCACCACGATCCCAACCGGCCGCGCTTCTTCGCCTATCTGTCGCTGTTCACCTTCGCCATGCTGATGCTGGTGACGGCAGACAACCTCGTGCAGATGTTCTTCGGCTGGGAAGGGGTGGGCCTCGCGTCCTACCTGCTGATCGGCTTCTGGTACAAGAAGCCATCGGCCAATGCCGCGGCAATAAAGGCCTTCGTCGTCAACCGCGTCGGCGATTTCGGTTTCGCGCTCGGCATTTTCGGCCTCTTCGTGCTGTTCGGCTCGGTCAATCTCGGCACCATCTTCGCCAATGCGGCGACGTTCATTCCCGCTGAAGGCGCGCCACAGGGTGCCGCTGTGCTCACCTTCCTCGGCCATGCGCTCGACAAGCAGGCGGCGATGACCGTCGTCTGCCTGCTCTTGTTCATGGGCGCCATGGGCAAGTCGGCGCAGGTGCCGCTGCACACCTGGCTGCCCGACGCCATGGAGGGCCCGACCCCGGTGTCGGCACTCATCCATGCCGCCACCATGGTGACGGCCGGCGTGTTCATGCTGGCGCGGCTGTCGCCACTGTTCGAGCTGTCGCATTCGGCGCTGACGGTGGTGACCTTCATCGGCGCCTTCACCGCATTCTTCGCCGCGACCGTCGGTCTCGTCCAGAACGACATCAAGCGCGTCATTGCCTATTCGACCTGCTCGCAGCTCGGCTACATGTTCGTGGCGCTCGGCGTCGGCGCCTATGGCGCTGCCATCTTCCACCTGTTCACGCATGCCTTCTTCAAGGCGCTGCTGTTCCTTGGCTCGGGCTCGGTCATCCATGCCGTCTCCGACGAGCAGGACATGCGCAAGATGGGCGGCTTGAGGAAGCTGATCCCGACCACCTACTGGATGATGGTGATCGGCACACTGGCGCTGACCGGCGTCGGCATTCCCGTGACCGTGATCGGCACCGCCGGCTTCTTCTCCAAGGACGCCATCATCGAGACGGCCTTTGCCGGCCATAATTCGGCTGCGGGCCTGGCCTTCGTGCTGTTGGTGATCGCCGCCGGCTTCACCTCCTTCTATTCCTGGCGGCTGATCTTCATGACCTTCCATGGCGAGCCGCGGGCGAGCCACGATGTGATGCATCACGTCCATGAATCGCCGCCGGTGATGCTGGTGCCGCTGTTCATCCTGGCGGCCGGCGCTTTGTTTGCAGGCATCATCTTCCACGGCGCCTTCATCGGCGAGGGCTATGCCGAATTCTGGAAGGCGTCACTGTTCACCCTGGCGGACAACCATATCCTGCACGAAATCCACGAATTGCCGCTGTGGGTCGAGCTGTCGCCCTTCATCGCCATGCTGATCGGCCTGGCATTGGCCTGGAAGTTCTACATCCGCTCGCCGGAAATGCCGGTCGATCTCGCCGCGCGGCATCGCGGGCTCTACGCCTTCCTGCTCAACAAGTGGTACTTCGACGAACTCTACGACTTCCTGTTCGTGCGGCCGGCCAAGCGCCTCGGTTCCTTCCTGTGGAAGACCGGCGACGGGACCATCATCGATGGCCTGGGGCCTGACGGCGTTTCGGCGCGCGTCGTCGATGTCACCAACCGCGTCGTCAAGCTGCAGACCGGCTACCTCTACCACTATGCCTTCGCCATGCTGATCGGCGTTGCCGCACTCGTCACCTGGATGATGCTCTGATGACCGCCTGGCCAATCCTCTCGCTGGTCACCTTCCTGCCGTTGGTTGGTGTGCTGCTGATCCTGTTCATCAATGATGACAGTGAAAACGCACGCCGCAACATCCGCGCCATCGCGCTGTTGACCACGACATTCACGTTCATCATCTCGCTGTTTATCTGGACCGGCTTCGACAATTCGCAGGCCGGCTTCCAGTTCGTTGAGAAGGTGGCCTGGCTCGACTCCGGCATTTCCTACCATATGGGCGTCGACGGCATTTCCATGCTGTTCGTCATCCTGACGACCTTCCTGATGCCGCTTTGCATCCTGGCGTCGTGGGAAGCGATCGAGAAGCGCGTCAAGGCGTACATGATTGCCTTCCTGCTGCTGGAAACGCTGATGATCGGCGTGTTCTGCGCGCTGGACATCGTGCTGTTCTACGTCTTCTTCGAGGCCGGCCTGATCCCGATGTTCATCATCATCGGTGTGTGGGGCGGCAAGCGGCGCGTCTACGCCTCGTTCAAGTTCTTCCTCTATACGCTGGCCGGCTCGGTGCTGATGCTGCTCGCCATCATGGCGATGTTCTACCAGTCCGGCACGACCGACATTCCGACGCTCCTGACGCACAGCTTCCCGGCCAACATGCAGACCTGGCTATGGCTCGCCTTCTTCGCCTCCTTCGCGGTGAAGATGCCGATGTGGCCGGTGCACACCTGGCTGCCCGACGCACACGTCGAGGCGCCGACGGCCGGTTCGGTCATCCTGGCGGCCATTCTCTTGAAAATGGGCGGGTACGGCTTCCTGCGCTTCTCCTTGCCGATGTTCCCGCTGGCGTCCGAAATGTTCGCGCCGCTGGTGTTCACGCTGTCGGTCGTCGCCATCATCTACACCTCGCTGGTGGCGCTGATGCAGGAGGACATGAAGAAGCTGATCGCCTATTCGTCGGTCGCCCATATGGGCTTCGTCACCATGGGCATCTTCGCCATGAACCAGGAAGGCGTGCAGGGCGCGATCTTCCAGATGCTCAGCCACGGCCTGGTCTCGGGCGCGCTGTTCCTCTGCGTCGGCGTCATCTATGACCGCATGCACACGCGTGAGATCGCCGCCTATGGCGGCCTCGTCAACAACATGCCGAAATACGCCACCGTGTTCATGGTCTTCACCATGGCCAATGTCGGCTTGCCGGGCACGTCAGGCTTCGTCGGCGAGTTCCTGACCATGCTCGGCGTGTTCCGCGTCAACACCTGGGTGGCGTTCTTCGCCGCCACCGGCGTCATCCTGTCGGCCGCCTATGCGCTCTGGCTCTATCGCCGGGTGATTTTCGGCGCGCTGACCAAGGACAGCCTGAAGGGGCTGCTCGACCTGTCGACCCGCGAGAAGGCGATCATCTATCCGCTGGTCGTGCTGGTCATCTTCTTCGGCGTCTATCCCGCACCCGTCTTCGACGCGACGGCCCAGTCGGTCAAGTCGCTCGTCACCAATGTCACCGCATCCATCGGCGCCGCGCAGACCGCGGCGGCGAACTGACCCAGGGGTTTTGCGAACCATGACGCCGGACCTTCTCTCCAGCCTGTCGCTCTCGACGCCCGAGCTGATCCTTGCCATCGGCGCGCTCGCGCTGCTGATGGTCGGGGCCTATTCGCGTTCCAAAACCGCAAGTACGGTGACCGGCCTTGCCGTGGCCGTGCTGGTGATCGCGGGCGCCTGGCTGATCTTCCACGCAGGGCAGGGCAGCGCCTATGGCCACGCCTTCATCCAGGACTCCTTCGCCCGCTTCATGAAGGTGCTGGCCCTGGTCGGCTCGGCGGTGACGCTCATCATGTCGATGCGCTTTGCCAAGGCGGAGCGTTTCGACAAGTTCGAATATCCGGTGCTGATCCTGCTTTGCACGCTCGGCATGATGCTGATGATCTCGGCCAACGGCATGATCGGGCTCTATCTCGGCCTCGAACTGCAGTCGCTGGCGATCTATGTGCTGGCGGCGATCAACCGCGACAATCTGCGTTCGACCGAAGCCGGCCTGAAATATTTCGTCCTCGGCGCGCTGTCATCGGGCATGCTGCTCTACGGCATCAGCCTGGTCTACGGTTACACCGGCAACACCGGCTTCCAGGAGATCGCGACCGCGCTGGGCAGCGGAGAACGCCAGCTTGGCCTCGTCTTCGGCCTCGTCTTCGTGCTGGCCGGACTTGCCTTCAAGATATCGGCGGTGCCGTTCCACATGTGGACGCCGGACGTCTATGAGGGCGCCCCGACCCCGGTGACGGCCTTCCTGGCGGCGGCGCCCAAGATGGCGGCGATGGCGCTGATCGTGCGCGTCACCATGGGCGCGTTCAAGCCGATCGCTTCCGACTGGCAGCAGATCATCGTCTTTATCTCGATCGCCTCGATGGCGCTTGGCGCCTTCGCCGCCATTGGCCAGACCAACATCAAGCGGCTGATGGCCTATTCCTCGATCGGCCATATGGGCTACGCGCTGGTCGGCCTTGCCGCCAACAGCCAGGCCGGCGTGCGCGGCGTCGCCATCTATATGCTGATCTACCTGGTGATGACGCTCGGCACCTTCGCCTTCATCCTCGCCATGCGGCGCAAGGAAGGCAATGTCGAACAGATCAGCGATCTCGCCGGCCTGTCGTCGACCAACCCGGTCATGGCGACGATCCTGACCATCCTGATGTTCTCGCTGGCCGGCATTCCGCCGCTCGCCGGCTTCTGGGGAAAGTGGTACGTCTTCCTCGCCGCCATCAACGCCAATCTCTATGCGCTGGCGATCATCGGCGTGCTGGCCTCGGTGGTGGGCGCCTACTATTATCTGCGCATCATCAAGATCATGTGGTTCGATGAGCCTGTCGGCGGCTTCGTGCCGATGGCCAGCGAATTGCGTGTCGTGCTCGGCGTCAGTGGCGCCTTTGTGCTGTTCTATGTGCTGATCGGCGGGCCGATCGGCACCTATGCCGAAGCCGCCGCCAAGACTTTTTTCTGACGGGATGGCATTTCGGCTGGCTCCAACCTCGGCGTCGGAAGGGTTCCGGCTCGAGGCGCATGACAGTGTCGGCTCGACCAACGCGCTGGCGCTGGACCATGCCCGCGCCGGCGACCCGGGCAAGCTCTGGGTCGTTTCCAAGAAGCAGGAAAGCGGGCGTGGCCGGCGTGGCCGTGCCTGGGCAACGCCGGAAGGCAATCTGGCGGCGACGCTGCTTGTCATCACCGGCGGTGAACTGCGCCTTGCCGCGACGCTCGGTTTCGTCGCCGGGTTGGCACTGGCCGACGCGCTCGACGCGGTGGTGCCGAAGGGCCGCATTTCGGTAGGCCTCGACGGCGCGAGCCAGGGACAGAACCGCTTCGAGCTGAAATGGCCGAACGATGTGCTGGCGTCCGGGGCCAAGCTGGCCGGCATCCTGCTGGAGTCGGCGATGCTCGACGGTGGCCGCTTCGCGGTGGCGGTCGGCATCGGCGTCAATGTGGTGGCGCACCCGCAGGACTTGCCCTATCCCGCGACATCGCTTCATGCATTGGGCGCTGCCTGCGATGCCGAGACGCTTTTTCTGGCGCTGTCGGATGCCTGGAGCGAGAATGCCCGCCTTTGGGACGAAGGACGAGGCCTTGCCGCGATCAGAAAGCGCTGGCTGGCCCGTGCCGCGGGCCTTGGCGGCGAGGTTGCTGTCAGAATTGACGGTAATGTGGTGCGTGGCGTGTTCGAGACCATTGACGAGGACTGCCGTTTCGTGATCCGCGACGATGAGGGGGCTGTTCTGACGGTCGCCGCCGGCGATGTTCATTTCGGTGCGGTCGCTTCCGCGCGGGTTTAGTTTTGTTTTTTGGGCAATTCCGGACTGAAAACCGTTAGACACCTTTGCCGGAATTGCTTTAACGGCTTGGCCTGAGGGCCAGGAAGGGAAAAATCATGGCGAAAGCGGACAACGCCGAACTAGTCTTCGTGCCGCTCGGCGGTGTCGGCGAGATCGGCATGAACTTCGCCCTCTACGGCTACGGCCCGCCGAGCGCGCGCGAGTGGATCGTCATCGATGTCGGCGTCACCTTTCCCGACGCGGCGCATCCGGGCGTCGACCTGATCCTGCCCGACACGCGCTTCATCGAGGAGAACCTCGCCAATCTGCGCGGCATCATCATCACCCACGCGCATGAGGACCATTACGGCGCGCTGCTCGACACCTGGCCGAAGCTGAAGGTCCCGGTCTGGATGACGCCGTTCAGCGCCGGGCTGCTGGAAGCCAAGCGGCAGGGCGAGCAGGGCGCGCCGAAAATCCCGCTGACGATCTACCGGGCGGGCGAAAAGTTCACCGTCGGTCCCTTCGAGATCGAAGCCATTCCGGTGGCGCACTCGATTCCCGAACCCATGTCGCTGGCGATCACGTCGCCTGCCGGCACCGTCATCCATACCGGTGACTGGAAGATCGATCCGGAACCGACGATTGGACCCAAGACCGACGAGGCGCGGTTCCGCGCCTATGGCGACAAGGGCGTGCTGGCGCTGATCTGCGATTCGACCAATGCGCTGCGTGAAGGCGAGTCGCCTTCGGAAGTGGCGGTGGGCGAGGGCCTGAAAGGCGTCATCCAGGTCGCCAAGGGCCGCGTCGCCGTCACCACCTTCTCCTCCAATGTCGGACGTATCGTCTCGATCGCCAGGGCAGCGCGCGATGCTGGCCGCCAGTGCCTGGTGCTCGGCCGCTCGCTGAAGCGCGTCATCGATGTGGCTGACGAGCTTGGTTATATGGACGGGCTGCCGGAGTTCATCGCCGAGGAGGATTTCGGCTTCATCCCGCGCGAGAACCTCGTCATCATCTGCACCGGCAGCCAGGGCGAGCCGCTGGCGGCGCTGGCGAAACTGTCGCGCGACGAGATGAAATCGGTGTCGCTGACGGCGGGCGACACGGTGGTGTTTTCCTCGCGCACCATTCCCGGCAACGAGAAGGCGATCCTCGAAATCAAGAACCGCCTGATCGATCTCGGCATCAAGATCATCGAGGACGGCGACGCACTGGTACACGTCTCCGGCCACCCGCGGCGCAGCGAACTGCGCAAGATGTACGAATGGGTGCGCCCGCAGATCGGCGTTCCCGTGCATGGCGAGGCCGCGCATCTGGTGGCGCAGGGCTCGCTGATGTCGACCTCTGGCATCGGCCAGGTGGCGCAGGTGCGCGACGGCGACATGCTGCGGCTCGCGCCAGGACCCGCCACCATCATCGACCAGGTGCCGTTCGGCCGCGTCTACAAGGACGGCAATCTGATCGGCACCGATCAGGCGATGGGTATTCGCGACCGGCGCAAGCTGTCCTTTGCCGGTCATGTCGCGGTCAATGTCGTGCTCGACGAGAAGTACGAGCTGGCCGGCGATCCCGACCTGGTCGCAATCGGCGTCGCCGAGGCCGATGCCCGTGGCGAGACGCTCGAGGACCTGATGATCGACGCGGCCGTAGGCGCGGTCGATTCGATCCCCCGTCAGCGCCGCAAGGACCTCGACCTCGTGCAGGAGGCGGTGCGGCGCGCGGTGCGCGGCGCGGCCAACGAAGCCTGGGGCAAGAAACCGCTGGTGACGGTTTTCGTCACCCGCTGAAGGCGGCGGCTGGTCAGACGTTCAGCTGATAGCTGCCGGAATCCAGCGAAAGGACCCGCCTGTCTGCCCGACATGGCCCAGGCCCGGAAACGGCATGTGATGGCCGGCGACGAGCAGGCGCCGCTCCGCAGCCATGCTCAGCAGCCGCTTGCGGGTTTCGACCGCCTTTTCCTTGTCGTCGTCGAAATCCGCATGCCACTCCGGACGCTGGATGGACACGACATAGTGCAGGAAAGCGTCCGACCAGATCAGCAATTGCTGTCCGCTGCTTTCGACCAGGAATGCCAAGAGCCCGGGAGAGTGACCGGCCGCGTCGATGGCAGTGATGCCCGGCACCACTTCGTCTCCAGGCGCGATGAATGTCGCGTGGTCGGCCAGGCCGGTGCAAATCCGCCTGAACAGATCACGATTGGCCAACCTTGCCGAGCGCACCGCATTTCCTTCGGTCCAAAAGGCGAACTCGGCCGCGCCGAATACGTATCGCGCTCGGCTGAAGACAGGTTGGCCATTCCTGACCAGCCCGCCAATGTGGTCCGGGTGCCCGTGCGTGATGACCACCACGTCGATGTCATCGGGGCCGAGCCCAAGGGTTTGCAGGCAGTCCGGGAGTGAACCGCCGTCATCTCCGCAGCCTGTGTCGAACAGGATCTTTTCGGAACCGGTGTCGATCAGCGTCGGGATGAAGCAATGCTCGTAGCGATCCTGGTCGATGAAGTTCGAGGCCGCGAGTTCGAGCACCGCCGCCGGCGGCTGTCCGGCCGCGAAGGCCGATGCAAGCTCGTCTCTGATGTCGACGGCATCGAGCAAGGCGGCAACTTTGAACGACCCGAGATCGAAGGTAAAAACACGGGGGCGGGCAGAGCTGATTCCAGACATTGCCGTTTGTACTTCGCCGATATCGGTTGGAACAGGTGCGACAGTGCGCGCTTCCCGAATGGCTGTTGATCGCGGCTGATTTAACGTATGACGCCAGTCATTGGATCTGGGAGAAAGAAGCTCGGACATGCTCGGACGGCTGAACCATGTCGCGCTTGCGGTGCCGGATCTGGCTGCCGCCATTGCAGCTTACCGCAACACGCTCGGCGCCGAACTGACCGAGCCGCAGGCTTTGTCGGAGCATGGTGTCACCGTGGTGTTCGTCAATGTCGGCAACACCAAGATCGAATTGCTGGAGCCGCTTGGCGAGGGCTCGCCGATCGCGGCATTCCTGGCAAAGAACCCGTCAGGCGGCATGCATCATCTCTGCTACGAGGTCGACGACATCCTGGCGGCGCGCGACCAGCTCAAGGCCGCCGGCGCCCGCGTGCTTGGCGACGGCAATCCCAAGATCGGTGCGCATGGCAAGCCGGTGTTGTTCCTGCATCCGAAGGATTTCTTCGGTACGCTAATCGAACTGGAGCAATCATGAGCTGGGTCTCGTTCACCGCCCTGTTTTTCGCGACCTGGTGGGTGGTGCTGTTTGCCGTTCTGCCGTTCAGCGTCAAGACGCAGGACGATGATCACGACGTGACGCTGGGCACGGTTCCGAGCGCGCCGCGCGGGCCGCATATGTTGCGTGCCGTGATCCGCACCACCATCGCGACGGCGATCCTGATGGGCATTTTCTACGGTCTGACGCACGGGCTGGGATACAGCCTCAACGACATCCCGCACATCGTGCCGGATTTCGGCCAGACCCCAGCGAAGTAGAGAGCCGGCAAGTCCTTTCGACCACATCGAGCATCGGATGCTGATTGGGATGCTGCCGCGTTTTCGCCGCCGAACGTCTGGTGACGTAAGGTCACGCAACCTTGCAACTTGCGGCGCTAACCAGATGATTGCACAAAAAAAATGCAAGGCACGAGGCCTTGCAATTAAACGCGTCCGATCTGTTTCCGTTATCCGGCGGCAGCGAGTAACCGCGCCTAGATCGCATCCTCCCAAGACTTTGACCGCGTAGGAGGGCAGATTTTTCTCCGCCCTCTCGGTTATCGGGGCACATTAGCCCAACGGAAATGAAAATGTCACGAAGAATTTTGCCTTGAAACGGGCATTCTCGTGTTGCACTGCACAATAGTGCGGCAGGCTTTGCTTTTGAAACGAACAGGCGAGTTCGACAGAGCCTTTGCGGCATGTTCGCAATTGACGCGCGCAAAGAATTGGCGGCTCGACCCGAAGACGTTCGGCGCGTTCCATTGTCGGCGCCGACTGATCCGGAAGCGAGGGATTCCGGGCCGGAAGGGGGTGATGTATAGGGATGGCCGGGTTTCCATTCCGTCATGAAATCGCTATGAAGCCGGGGCAAGCAAGCCTGCGCCGCGCCGATTCTGGCGTGGCCATTCTCATTCACGGACCAGTCCATGCGTTTGTCGCGCTATTTCCTGCCTATCCTCAAAGAAAATCCGCGCGAGGCCGAAATCGTCTCGCATCGGTTGATGCTACGCGCCGGCATGATCCGCCAGCAGGGGCAGGGCAGTTTTTCCTGGCTGCCGCTGGGCAAGCGGGTGCTGGACAAGGTCTGCAAGATCATCCGCGAGGAGCAGAACCGCGCCGGCGCGCTGGAGATTCTCATGCCGACCATCCAGTCGGCCGATCTGTGGCGCGAGAGCGGGCGCTACAACGACTATGGCAAGGAGATGCTGCGCATCAAGGACCGCCAGGACCGCGACATGCTCTACGGACCGACCAACGAGGAGATGGTCACCGAGATTTTTCGCGCTTACGTCAAGTCCTACAAGGACCTGCCGCTCAACCTCTACCATATCCAGTGGAAGTTCCGTGACGAGGTGCGGCCGCGCTTCGGCGTGATGCGTTCGCGCGAATTCCTGATGAAGGACGCCTATTCCTTCGATCTCGACTTCGAGGGCGCGCGAGCCGCCTATAACAGGATGTTCGTCTCCTATCTCCGGACCTTCACCCGCATGGGCCTGCAGGCAATCCCGATGCGGGCCGACACCGGACCGATCGGCGGCGATCTCAGCCACGAATTCATCATCCTGGCCGACACAGGCGAGAGCCAGGTCTTCTGCCATCGCGATTATCTGTCGCTTGCCGTGCCCGGCGCGAACACCGACTTCGCCAATGACGGCGAAATTGCCGATATCGTCAAGACGTGGACGACGCCTTACGCCGCGACCGACGAGATGCATGACGAGGCGGCCTGGGAGAAGGTTCCGACAGGCGACCGGGTCTCGGCGCGCGGCATCGAGGTCGGCCATATCTTCCACTTCGGCGAGAAATACTCCAAGCCGATGGGCGCCAAGGTGACCGGGCCCGACGGCAAGGATCATTTCGCCTCGGGCGGCTCCTACGGCATCGGTCCGTCGCGGCTGGTCGCGGCGATCATCGAGGCCAGCCACGACGAGAATGGCATCATCTGGCCCGAAGCGGTGGCGCCGTTCGATATCGGCCTGATCAACATGAAGGCGGGCGACGCCGACTGCGATCGCGTCTGCGACGAACTCAATGCCGCCTTCACCGCCGCCGGCAAGGATGTGCTTTACGACGATAC
>NZ_RZSJ01000599.1:0-3706 GCF_003998025.1 Mesorhizobium sp. M8A.F.Ca.ET.021.01.1.1 | reverse complement strand
AGACTGGTCTGCGCGCAGCCTTGTTGGGCAACGCCGGTGGCGACGCTCAGAGCTTGTCGGTCGGCGCGTAATCGACGCCGACACCGACGGTCCAGCCGACGGTGGTGCGTGTGTCTGAGAAGGCGGTGCCCGCATCTTGCGACGTCTCGACGCCGGCGAGGGCGACGCCGCCTATGCCGTAGACCAGCACACGATCAATCGCCTACGACATTTCCGGGCCCGCCGAGTTCCACCGTGCCGTCGATCGAGGAATAGCTGAGGTCGGCTTCGGCGCCGATCCGGCAATCTCCGGGCAAATCCACGCTTCCTCGCTGGCCAAAACGCCGTCGGCTTGGCACAGTCGGGCAAACAGGAGTCTTTGATGGCCAGGAAGCCGCCCGCCCGTGCGACGAAACCCAAACCGTGGACCGAAATGGCGACCGATCTGGTCGATGTCGCGATGGGCCGCAAACCCGCCGATCTCGTGATCCGCAACGGGCGCTGGGTGAACGTCCATTCGGGCGAGATCATCGCCGGCACCGACATCGCCATATCTGGCGGCCGCTTCGCCTATTGCGGGCCGAATGCCAGCCACACGATCGGGCAGGGCACCAAGGTGGTCGACGCAGGCGGACGCTATCTCGTGCCCGGCCTTTGCGACGCGCACATGCATGTCGAGAGCGGCATGGTGACGGTCACCGAATTCTGCCGCGCCGTCATCCCGCACGGCACCACCTCGATGTTCATCGATCCGCACGAGATCGCCAATGTGCTGGGCCTGCCGGGCGTGCGGCTGATGCATGACGAGGCGGTGGCCATGCCCATCAACGTGCATGTGCAGATGCCGTCCTGTGTGCCCTCGGCGCCCGGGCTTGAACATGCCGGCGCCGAGCTGACGGTCGCCGATGTCGCTGAAGCGATGACCTGGGAAAACATCATCGGACTTGGCGAGGTGATGAATTTCCCTGGCGTCGCCGCCAACGATCCGGTGATGTCGGGCGAGATCGCCGCGACGGTCAAGGCTGGCAAGACGGTCGGCGGCCACTATGCCTCGCGCGATCTTGGTCTGCCGTTCCACGGCTATGTCGCCGGCGGACCCGAGGATGACCACGAGGGCACGCGCGCCGAGGACGCCATCGCCCGCGTGCGCCAGGGCATGAAGGCGATGCTCAGGCTGGGCTCGGCCTGGTACGATGTTGCCTCGCAGATCAAGGCGGTGACGGAGAGCGGCATCGATCCGCGCAATTTCATCCTGTGCACCGACGATAGCCATTCCGGCACGCTGGTCCATGAAGGCCACATGGACCGGGTGGTGCGCCACGCCATCCAACAGGGGCTGAAACCGGTGACCGCGATCCAGATGGCGACGCTCAACACCGCCCAGCATTTCAAGCTGGAACGCGAGATCGGTTCGATCGCGCCGGGGCGGTTGGCCGACCTGCTGATCGTCTCCGATCTCACCGCAATGAGCATTGACGAGGTCTATGCGCGCGGCGTCAGGCTGGCCAAGGGCGGCAAGCTCGACATCGATATTCCGGCCTATGATTATCCGAAGACGGCGAAGAACACCGTCAAGCTCGGCAAGAAACTGAAGGCCGGCGATTTCGATATCGCGGCACCCAAGGGCGCCAACGAAGTGCGGGTGCGGGTGATCGGCGTCATCGAGAACCAGGCACCCACGCGCGCACTGGAGGCCGACCTGCCAGTCGAGGATGGGCTGGTCGCCATGGATCGCCGCAACGACATATGCCAGATCGCGCTGGTCGAGCGGCACAAGGGCACGGGCGGTGTCACCAATGCCTTCGTCTGCGGTTTCGGTTACATGGCCGACTGTGCCATGGCCTCCAGTGTCGCCCATGACGCCCATCACATCATCTGCGTTGGCACCAACAAGCAGGACATGGCGCTGGCCGTGAACCGGCTGGGAGAAGTCGGCGGCGGCGTCGTGCTGTTCTCCAGAGGCAAGGAACTGGCACTGGTCGAAATGCCGATCGCCGGGCTGATGTCGGACGAGCGCGCCGAGATCGTCGCCGCCAAGGCTGAGAAACTGACCGAGGCGATGCGCAAGATGGGCTGCTCCCTCAACAACGCCTACATGCAGCACTCGCTGCTGGCGCTGGTCGTCATTCCCGAGCTCAGGATTTCCGACGTCGGGCTGATCGACGTGACGACGTTCCAGAAAGTCGATCTGTTCGTCTGAGGCCAGCCGTCCGCTCTTGGCTGTCTACCCGCCGGTGGCGATGGTCAGCACCTTGAACGGCGTCGTGATGATGACTTCGGCGGCGGAGCCGACGACCTTTCCGAGGCCCTGACCGATATTGCTAAGCTGTGCCGTGTCCTCGTCCGCGGCCAGGCCGGCAGGCGTGCGCAACCTGTTCCCGAGCAATTGCACCAGGAACGGGTTGTCGGCGAATTTGGCGTGGTTGAGGCCGCCGTCGCCGCCCTTCGTCTTGGTCAGGTCGACCACGGCCACGCCATAGGAGGCGAGGTCCGCCGCATTGCCGTAATCGCCGACTCGCGGCTTGTCGCCAGAAATGAGGGACGACAGCTTCAGGGCCCGATCGTCGCCTGAAAGCAGTATGGCGAAGGGCTTGGTAGGTTTGCCGTAGCGGATCATCTGCTTCTTGAACACGTCGACATCGATGTCCGGCGAGGCCAAGATGACATAGCCGAGCTTGCCGCCGAGATCCCGGTCGCCGGTGATGGCGAGTTGGCGCAGCGCCTCCATCGTCAACCAGGTGCCCATTGAATGGGCGATGATGTCGATGCTCTTGACCCGAGTCTTGGCAAGCATCCTGAGCGTTGCCTCGAGGTCGTCGCGCGCGGCATTGGCACTGTCCCTGTCGTAGAGATACCCTGTTGTCTTGGCGCTCGAGGCCCATGAGAACAGCACCGGGGTACCCGGATATTTCGTGTCGTGGGCGATCTGCGTCAGCCGGTAGATGCCGTCGTCGAAACCATTGTTGAAGCCATGCACGAAGACCAGTGCGCGGTCGCCGCGCATGGTGATGTCGGCGCCGACCGCCTTGGCGAATTGCGGCGCGCCTTCATAGTAGGTGACATCCTTGGCTGTGAAGTCCTTGGCCGGGTTGCTGTTGGCCGAACCCTTGGCGCGCTCGATGTTGCCGACCTGATGGCTCTTCGGAACCGTGACATCGACACGGGCATAGCTGGTGGTCAGGGAACGATCGCTATCGAACACCTGCCGCGGATCCTTCGTTGCCTTCTGGCGCGTCGTCGCAACAAAAATCTCATGCGTGGCCGCAATATCCGAAGCAGGTGCGGCGACAGTGGTCTTGTTGAGGAGGTCGTGCGTCGGGCCGGCGCAGCCGGTGACGGCGAGCGCAAATGCGACGAGTAAACTCTTCAAGCGCAAGGCCACGCGTCGGCTCCCGCATAGGGGGACGTCAAACGCATGACGTCGCTCGATACTCCGATAAGGCCAGAGACGGGCGCGGTCCAGTTCAAAGTGGGCCAATGGTCCGGCGATGGTGAACAGGCACGGCGAAAACCGTGGCGCCGCATCTACTGCCCAAGCAGGCTGATGCGGTCGGTCACGTCCCGATCGCTGGCGAAACCATCGTCCTCGCGCAGCCGCTGGCCGATCATCTTCACCAGGGCCGGATTGTCGGCGAATTTCGTATGGTTGAAGCTGTCGCTGCCCTTGACCTTTGAGAGATCGACTACCGTCACGCCATAGGTGGCAAGATCGGCGGCATCCTTGTAG
>NZ_RZSJ01000598.1:0-3708 GCF_003998025.1 Mesorhizobium sp. M8A.F.Ca.ET.021.01.1.1 | reverse complement strand
CTGTCGGCGGAGGGACCGCGCAACTCGGCAAGCCCGGCCATGCCGCGCTGGAACGCGTGGCTGTGCAGATTGGGCATGCCCGGCAGGAGAATGGCATGGCGCTCGTCACCTGCCGACGCGGTGCCCCCTGGCTCCACGGCGGTAATGCGCCCGTTGGCGAAAGTGATCCGCACATTGTCGTTCCAGCCATTGGGGAGAAGCGCCTGTTCCGCAAAGATATAGGTCACTTTTCTCTCCACTTCCCGGTCTCGCATGCGATGATGGCACTTGCAGTGCGTTTCAATATGTATATACATAATCGCCACCGATTGAAACGGAAAAGATGATGGCTGTAGAGAGCAAAAGCCGGGCAGGGGGGCTTCGCCTGTGGCGCAATGCGCGTCTGGCGACCATGGCTGAAAATTCTGCCGATCTTGGTATCGTCGAGCATGGTGCGCTGGCCGCGCGTGATGGCCGCATTGTCTATGCCGGTCCGGAATCCGAGATGCCCTCGGGGCTTGCCCAAGGCGAGATCATCGATTGCGAAGACCGCTGGATCACACCCGGCCTGATCGACTGCCACACCCATCTCGTCCATGCCGGCAACCGTGCCAACGAATTCGAGATGCGGCTGGCCGGCGCCTCCTATGAGGAAGTCGCCAGGGCAGGCGGCGGCATCGTCTCGTCGGTCAAATCCTTGCGTGCCGCCAGCGAGAGCGACCTGGTCGCCCAGACGCTGCCGCGCCTCGATGCGCTGATGGCGGAAGGCGTCACCACCGTAGAAATAAAGTCGGGCTATGGACTCGATCTCGAAAACGAGAAGAAATCGCTGCGCGCCGCGCGACTGCTGGGCAATGAACGCCCGGTGACGGTCCGCACCACATGCCTCGCGGCCCATGCGCTGCCGCCCGAAGCCAAGGGCGACAAGGACGCTTTCATCGATCTCGTCGTCAAAACGATTCTTCCCGGCGTCGCCGCAGAAGGCTTGGCTGATGCCGTCGACGGGTTCTGTGAAGGCATTGCCTTTTCGCCCGAGCAGATAGCGCGGGTCTTCGATGTCGCCAAGGCGGCTGGCTTGCCCGTCAAACTCCACGCCGACCAGTTGTCCAACCTGCACGGCGCTGAACTTGCCGCCCGCTATGGTGCGCTTTCGGCCGACCATCTCGAATACACCGACGAGGCGGGCGCCATGGCGATGGCCAAGGCGGGGACCGTGGCGACGATCCTGCCCGGCGCCTATTACTTCATCCGCGAGACCAAGAAGCCGCCGATCGGCCTCTTCCGCCAGCATGGCGTGAAAATGGCTGTCGCCACCGACAACAATCCCGGCACCTCGCCGCTGACCTCGCTGCTTCTGACCATGAACATGGCAGCGACCCTGTTCGGCATGACGCTCGACGAATGTCTCGCCGGCGTCACCCGCGAGGCCGCGCGTGCGCTGGGACTGTTCGACGAGACCGGCACGCTGGAGGCTGGAAAATCCGCCGACCTGGCGATCTGGGACATCGAGCGCCCCGCCGAACTCATCTACCGCATGGGCTTCAACCCGCTGCATGCACGCATCTGGAGAGGACAATGACCGAACTGACCTTGAAGCCCGGCAATGCCACGCTGGCCGACTGGCGCGCCATCTACCGTGGCGCCGTGCCCAAACTGGACGACGCCTGCCGGCCAAAGATCAAGGCAAGCGCCGAGGCCGTTGCCAGGATCGTTGCCAAGGGCGAGCCGGTCTATGGCATCAACACCGGCTTCGGCAAGCTGGCCAGCGTGCGCATCCCGGCCGAAGATCTCGAGACCCTGCAGCGCAACATCGTTCTGTCGCATGCCGCGGGCGTCGGCGAGCCGATGCCAGTCGCCGTTGCCCGGCTGATGATGGCGCTGAAACTTGCAAGCCTCGCGCAGGGTGCGTCCGGCGTGCGCTCGCAAACCATCGAGTTGCTTGAAGCGATGCTCGCCAACGACGTCATCCCGGTAGTGCCGGCGCAGGGCTCGGTCGGCGCCTCCGGCGACCTTGCCCCGCTGTCGCACATGACGGCGGTGATGATCGGTGTCGGCGAATGCTTTACCCCGCATGGCCGTTTTCCGGCCAAGGTCGCCTTCGTCTCGCACGGGCTGGAGCCCGTGACATTGGGCGCCAAGGAAGGTCTGGCGCTGCTCAATGGCACGCAGTTTTCGACGGCCTATGCGCTGGCCGCTCTGTTCGAGGCCGAAGTGCTCTACCAGTCGGCGCTTGTCGCCGGCGCGCTCTCGACCGACGCGGCAAAGGGTTCCGACGCACCCTTCGATCCTCGCATTCATCTGTTGAGAAAGCATCGCGGCCAGATCGAGACCGCGGACGCACTGCGCAATTTGATGGCCGGCAGCGCCATACGCGAGTCGCACCGGGTCGGCGACGAGCGTGTGCAGGATCCCTATTGCTTGCGTTGCCAGCCGCAAGTCATGGGCGCGGCGATCGATGTCCTGCGCAAGGCCGCCGATACGCTCGAAACCGAGGCCAATGGCGTCACCGACAATCCGCTGATCTTCGCCGAGGACGACACGGCACTCTCCGGTGGCAATTTCCACGCCGAGCCGGTCGCTTTCGCCGCCGACATGATCGCGCTGGCCGTCTGCGAGATCGGCTCGCTGTCGGAACGCCGCATCGCCATGCTGGTCGACCCCGCGCTGTCGGGCATGCCCGCCTTCCTGACGCCCAAGCCCGGCCTCAACTCCGGCTTCATGATCCCGCAGGTGACGGCGGCGGCACTCGTTTCGGAAAACAAGCAGAAAGCCTATCCCGCAAGCGTCGATTCCATCCCGACCTCGGCCAATCAGGAAGACCACGTCTCGATGGCCGCGCATGGCGCGCGCCGGCTGATCGGCATGGTCGAGAATGCGACTGCGGTGATCGGAATCGAATTGCTGGCCGCCGCCCAAGGCTGCGATTTCCATCAGCCGCTGGCCTCGAGCGCAGCGCTCGAAGCCGTGCGCAAGCTGGTTCGCGCCGAGGTGCCGCATCTCGACAACGACCGGCACTTCCACCCTGACATGGAAAAGGCGATCGCCATGGTGCGCAGCGGCGCGGCCGTGGAGGCGGCAGGCGCGGTGGCGCTGCCGGGGATTGCGCGATGACACCTTCCTGGCTGACAATAAAACAAGGCACGGCACCGCTGCTTGTGTCGATCCCACACACCGGCATCGACCTCGCCGGCCTCGAAAACCGGCTGGTGTCGCCATGGCTCGGTCGTCGCGATTGCGACTGGTGGATCGACAATCTCTATGATTTCGCCGCCGGTCTCGGCGCCACGGTCGTGCACACCGCGATCTCGCGCACCGTCATCGACGTCAACCGCGATCCTTCCGGCGCCTCGCTCTACCCCGGTCAGGCAACCACCGGCCTATGCCCGACCGAAACCTTCGACGGCGATCCGCTCTATCGCGACGGCGAAGAGCCGGGCCCGTCTGAGATCGACGAGCGCCGCGAGAAGTTCTTTGCACCCTATCACGCCGCCTTGCGGGCCGAGATCGACAGGTTGCGCGCCTTGCATGGCAAGATTGTCCTCTACGACTGCCATTCGATCCGCTCGGTGCTGCCACGGCTGTTCCAGGGCAGACTGCCGGTGTTCAATCTCGGCACGAATGACGGCAAGAGCGCCGATCCGATGCTGCAGGCGACGGTCAGCCAGATCATGGCCGAAACCGGCGAAACCTTTGTCGTCAACGGCCGCTTCAAGGGCGGGTGGATCACGC
>NZ_RZSJ01000597.1:0-3715 GCF_003998025.1 Mesorhizobium sp. M8A.F.Ca.ET.021.01.1.1 | reverse complement strand
TGATGATTGATCAGAACATATCATGAACAAATGAGTGTTCTCACCATCCGTGAAAAACTGGCAATCCTGTCCGACGCCGCCAAGTACGATGCCTCCTGCGCCTCATCGGGCTCCGCAAAAAAGGATTCGCTGAAGTCCGGCGGCGTCGGCTCCACCGAAGGCATGGGCATCTGCCATTCCTACGCGCCGGACGGCCGCTGCATTTCGCTGCTGAAAATCCTGCTGACCAATTTCTGCATCTACGACTGCAGCTATTGCATCAACCGCTCGTCGTCGAATGTCCGGCGCGCCCGCTTCGGCATCGACGAGGTGGTGAAGCTGACCATGGATTTCTACCGGCGCAATTATATCGAAGGCCTTTTCCTCTCCTCGGGCGTCATCCGCTCGCCTGATGAAACCATGGGCGAAATGGTCGAGGTGGCGCGGCGGCTGCGGCTGGAGGAAAAATTCTCCGGTTATATCCATCTGAAGACCATTCCGGAAAGTTCGGCGGACCTGGTGGAGCAGGCCGGGCTCTATGCGGACCGCTTGTCGATCAATATCGAATTGCCCACCGACGAGGGCGTGAAGAAGCTGGCGCCGGAAAAGAGGCCGGAGACAATCCGGCTCTCGATGGCCAACCTGCGCCGGAAGATGGAGGAGAAGGCCGAGCCGACGCTGCGGACCAAAAAGCGCGAACGCTTTGCGCCCGGCGGCCAGTCGACGCAGATGATCGTCGGTGCCGACAAGACCTCCGACGACGGCATCCTGCACACCAGCGCCCGGCTTTATGGCAGTTACCACCTGCGGCGCGTCTATTATTCGGCCTTCAGTCCGATCCCCGATGCCTCGTCTTCGCTGCCGTTGCAGAAGCCGCCGCTGATGCGTGAACACCGGCTCTACCAAGCCGACTGGCTGATGCGCTTCTACGGATTTTCTCAACCGGAAATCCTGGCCGGCAGCAGCGATGGCATGCTCGATCTCGCTATCGACCCGAAGCTTGCCTGGGCGCTGCGCAACCGGGGGCAGTTTCCCGTCGACATCAACCGCGCCGACCGTGAGACGCTGTTGCGAGTGCCCGGCCTCGGCACCAAGGTGGTGACGAAAATCCTGCAGACCCGCCGGCACCGGCGGATGCGGCTGGAAGATGTCGGGCGGATTTGCCATTCGATCGCCAAGCTACGGCCCTTCATCATCGCCGAAGGCTGGTCGCCAGGTGCGCTCACCGACAAGGCCGGCCTGCGCGGCCAGATCGAGCGATCCTGCGAACAACTGGCGCTGTTTTGACCATGCTGCCAGCGGAGCTCGACCTCGCCCGCTACACAGTTTGGCTTGAAAGCCAGACCGATTTCGCCGGCTGGCGCGACGCGGCTCGACGGCTGGCGCTGAATGAGGTCAGACCCGAGGATATCGGCTGGCATGTCGCAGCCGGTTCCGACCGGCCGCAAAGCGATTTGCCTGACGTGCCCGAGGGCGCGCAGCTCGTTGTGCCGCGCGATTTCATCGATCACACTGAAACCGCCTTCTGCCATTGCGACCCCGGCCGTTTCGCCTTCCTCTACCGGCTGTTGTGGCGGCTGCGTGCGGAGCCCAAGCTGCTGGCGATCGCATCGGATCCCGATACCAGGCGGCTCGAGGCGATGGAAAAGGCGGTGCGGCGCGATAGCCACAAGATGCATGCCTTCGTCCGCTTCCGGAAGATCGGCGATGGCGAGGAGGAACGCTATGTCGCCTGGTTCGAGCCCGACCATTTCATCGTCGAGCGCAATGCGGATTTCTTCGTCCGGCGTTTTACCGGCATGCGCTGGACGATCCTGACGCCTTACGCCTCCGCCGACTGGGATGGCGAAAGGCTAGCGATCGGACCGGGCGCCGCCAAGACCGACGCGCCTGACCAGGACGACACCGAAGCGCTGTGGCGGACCTACTTCGCGAACATCTTCAATCCGGCGCGGCTGAAGGTGAAAGCCATGCAGAAGGAGATGCCGAAGAAATATTGGCGGAACCTTCCCGAGGCCTCGCTCATTCCTGACTTGATCGCGGGAGCGGACAAGGCCGCCAAGGATATGATTGCCAGAATGCCGACAACGCCCGCGCCGCACCACGCCAAGGTGCAGGCAAAGCATTGGCCGAAGCATCAGCCAGCCGAAACGCCTGACGGCGATGCCGCGCACACGATTTCCGAGTTGCGCGAAGCCGCGAAGGGCTGCCGCCGCTGTCCGCTTTGGCGCGATGCGACGCAGACCGTATTCGGCGAAGGACCTGACAATGCCAAGGTGATCTTCGTCGGCGAACAGCCTGGCGACCAGGAGGATCTCGCCGGCAAACCTTTTGTCGGCCCCGCGGGCAAGGTGTTCGATGCGATCTTGGACGATGCCGGTGTCGACCGCCTGGAGGTCTATGTCACCAACGCGGTCAAGCACTTCAAATTCGAGCCACGGGGCAAACGCCGCATCCATTCCAAGCCGAATGCCGGCGAGGTTCAGGCCTGCCGCTGGTGGATCGACAGGGAATTCGAGCTGGTCAAGCCGGAGCTTGCGGTGGCGCTCGGCGCGACGGCGGCGCTGTCCCTGCTTGGCAAGGCGATCCCGGTGACCAAGATGCGCGGCCAGGTGGTCGAACGCGAGGACGGGTTGCGCGTCTTCATCACCATCCACCCCTCCTTCATCCTGCGCATCCGGGATCACGCGGATAAAGAAGCCGAACGCGAGCGGTTTTTGCAGGATATGAAGCAGGTGAGGAAGCTTATGTCGACTTGATCCATCAGGTCCGAGCGCTGGATAAGGATCGAGCGGTTGGCGCCGCCCCTCATTGTCCTGCCGGACATTTCTCCCCGTGTAGTGACGGGGAGAAAGGGGCTGTGCCCTGCGCTTTCGTCAATCACCATCGTTGCAAGAAAAAGCTCCAAGACGCAGTTAGCTTCCTTCTCCCCGTCACTATACGGGGAGAAGGTGCCGGCAGGCGGATGAGGGGCAGCGCTTGCGTTTGGGAGAGGGGACGCACCAGCCTTTAACGGACGAGAATTGCCCTGAGATCATTGACGTTCGTGCCGGTCGGGCCGGGCACGAAGAGATCGCCGACGGCATTGAAGGCCGTCCAGGCATTGTTGCCGGCCAGCATCGCCTTGGCATCCACACCCGCCGCCCGCATGCGCGAAACGGTCGAACCGTCGGCGAAGGCGCCGGCATTGTTTTCGGAGCCATCGATGCCGTCGGTATCCGCGGCAAAGGCGTGAATACCCTCTACGCCATTGATGCCGATGGCGAAGGCGAGCAGGAATTCCGAATTGCGGCCACCTTTGCCCTTTGCCCGCAAAGTCACGGTGGTCTCACCACCCGAAAGGATCAGCACCGGCTTTTGGAAGGGCCGATTACGCGTCGCCACTTCGCGGGCGATTGCCGCATGGACGCCGCCGACCTCGCGTGCTTCGCCTTCGATGGCGTCGGAGAGGATGAAGGCTTCGACGCCTTGCCGCCTCGCTTCAGCCGCCGCCGCTTCCAGTGACACGCCAGCCGAGGCGATCAGATGCACCTCGTTGCGCACAAAGCGCTGATCGTCGGGATCTGGTGCGTCGGCCGCCGGCGACTGGATATGCGCCATGACCGTGTCCGGCAGTTTCATGCCATAGGCGGATATCGAGGCCAGCGCGTCGTCACGGCTGCCAGTGTCGGGAACGGTCGGGCCGGACGCCACCAGGGCCGGATTGTCTCCGACATCCCCGGCGACAATCCGGCCC
>NZ_RZSJ01000596.1:0-3719 GCF_003998025.1 Mesorhizobium sp. M8A.F.Ca.ET.021.01.1.1 | reverse complement strand
CCCTCGGTGTGCGGCAGCGCCATGGCGATGGTGGTGTAGTTCTTGTAGCGGTCTTCCGCCGTCGAATTGGCGGGCATGGTGTCGCCCGTCGCCTCGATGCGGTCGCGGCCGACGCTTTTGAGCAGGTCGGCGATCGAGACATCGGGGCCGTCGCCGCGTGGCGCGGTGATGCGGCCATTGGCGACGACCAAAGTGTTGGCCTGCAGCGCGTGGAAGGGCGAGCGCGGATCGCCGATCGCCAGACCGATCAGCTGGTCGAGCGCCGAGGACGCCGCCTTGTAGACCGCGCCGGTCATCACGCCGGCCAGCCGTGAGCCCCCGGAGACGCCGGCACGGGCAAAGCGGGAGTCCCCCAGTTTCACCACGACGTCGTCGGCGGCTACGCCAACCGTCTCGGCGGCGGTCTGCGCCAGGATGGTGTAGGTGCCCTGACCCATGTCGATCGAGGAGCTTTCGACCTCGACCGAGCCGTCGGCCAGGATGCGCACGACCGCCTCGCCATAGGCGCGCCGCACCGGATAGGTGCCTGCGGCCACGCCCCAGCCGATCAGATGGTTGCCGTCGCGCATCGAGCGTGGCTCGGGCGTGCGCCTGGCCCAGCCGAAGCGTTCGGCGCCTGCCGCAAAAGCCTCGCGCAACTGCCTGGTCGACCAGGCTTTTTTGGCATGCGGATCCTGCTCGGCGTAGTTGCGCAGCCGGATTTCCAGCGGATCGATGCCGACCTCGTAGGCGAGTTCGTCGATGGCGCTTTCGATGCCGAAGGCCGACGGGTTTTCGCCCGGCGCGCGCATGGCGCCCGGCACCACCGAATTCACCCTTACGACATTCTGCCTGGAGGAGAAGTTCGGCGTCGCGTACATGATCGAGGTGACCGAGCCCAGCGGCTCGACCCACATGCCGTCGATCGACGTTTCGTTGACGCCGCGATGCACGATCGACTGGATCAGGCCGTCATGGTCAGCGCCGATCGTCACCGTCTGGCGGGTCGCGGCGCGGCCACCATAGCCGGTGAAGGTCTGTGCCCGCGTCATCACCAGCCGCACCGGCCGGCCAAGCATTTTGGCGGCACTTGCGGCAATCGCGCCATGGCTGAGCGCCAGCGCCTTGGAACCGAAGCCGCCGCCGACATAGGGCGACACCAGCCGGACATTCTCGAACGGCACGGCGAACCATTCGGCATAGGTGCGCGCCATGCCGTCCAGCCACTGGCTCGGCTCCCACACGGTGAGGTGGTCGCCTTCCCAGCGGGCGATCAGGCCATGCGGCTCCATCGGCGCCTGGTATTCACGTGGTGTGTTGTAGGCGGCGCAGATCCGCACCGGGGCCGAGGCGAAGGCGGCCTGGGCGTCGCCCCATTCCTTGGTCATGGCATCGACGGGGATGCCGTCGCCGGCCTTGCCGTCGCTGAGGTCGACGATGGAAGGCGTCTCGTCGTAGCTGATCTTGACCATCGCCGCGGCGGCCACGGCCTGCTCGAAGGTCTCGGCGACGACGGCCGCGACATGCTGGCCCGAAAAGGTGATGTCGCGCGCCAGCGGGCAGTAGGGACTGTCGGGCGGCGGCGTGCCGAACCAGTCCGAGGCGGTTTTCAGGCTGATGATGGTGTCCGGCGTCAGCACCTTGAGTACGCCCGGTGCCGCCTCGGCCGCCTTGCTGTCGATGGCGCGTACCTTGCCGGATGCGATCGTGCTTTCGACCAGCACGGCATAGGCGAGCCCTTCGAGCTGCTGCTCGACGGCGTATTTGGCCGCACCCGTGATCTTTGCCGGGCCATCGACGCGCGACAGCCGGCCGCCGACCGCGTCGGCGCCGCCGTCGGATGCATCGCCTCGTTTCGATTCACCAACTCTGATGTCGTGAACGGTCATGCCGTTTCTCCCATCTTGAGGATAGCCCGTGCGACGACGCGCGGCGCGAGCTCGATCTTGTAGTGGTTGGCGCCATGGTCGACAGCGCCTTCGACGGCGAGCAGGCTGGCGGCGCGAACAGCTTCCGGCTCCAGCATCTTGCCTTTCAAGGCGTCTTCCACGGCCCGCGCCCGCCAGGGTTTGGTGGCGACGCCACCGAGCGCGACGCGCAGGTCGCGGATGGTGCGTCCGTCAGCTTCCAGTTCGAGGCCGACGGCGGCACTGGCGGCGGCGAACTCGTAGGACTGCCGGTCGCGGACCTTCAGATAGGTCGAACGCCGGACGGCCGCGGAGGAGGGGATTTCGATGGCGGTGATCATCTCGCCCGGCTCGATCGCGTGTTCCTTGCCCGGCGTCGTGCCGGGCAGCAGGAAAAAGTCATCGACCGGGATGCGCCGATCGCCGAGATGAACTGTTGCGTCGAATGCGACGAGCGCGGCGGCGAGGTCGCCGGGATACATGGCGATGCAGGCCTCGCTGGTGCCAAGCACGGCATGGCCCCTGGTGACGCCTCCGATCGCCGAACAGCCGCTGCCTGGTTCGCGCTTGTTGCAGGCGGCAAAGTTCGAGGGATCGCGGAAATAGGGACAGCGCGTGCGCTGCATCAGATTGCCGCCGATGGTCGCCATGTTGCGGATCTGCGCCGAAGCCGCTTGCCACAGCGCCTCCGAGATGGCGGGGAAGCGGCCCTTGATGTCCGCGTGATCGGCGACATGGCTCATCGTCGCGAGCGCGCCGATGATGGCGCCGCGCTCGTCGATCTCGATCCAGTCCAGCCCGTCGAGATGGGTGATGTCGACCAGCGTGTCTGGTTCGGCGACGCCGCATTTGGCGAGGTCGATCAGCGTGGTGCCGCCGGCGAGCAGCATGGCGCCGGGGAGCGCGGCCGTCTGGCGGGCGGCGTCGGCCGAGGTGGCGCGAAGGTAGGAAAAATCCCTCATGACGCGGCCTCCAACGCTGCCTGGCGCACGGCGGCGACGATGTGCGGATAAGCGCCGCAGCGGCAGAGATTGCCGGCCATGTATTCGCGGATTTCCTCGTCCGATCCGGCATGGCCCTCGCGGATGCAGGCCACCGCCGACATGATCTGGCCTGATGTGCAATAGCCGCACTGGAAGGCGTCCTGTTCGAGGAAGGCAGCCTGCACGGGATGCAGTTCGCCCTCCCGTGCAAGCCCCTCTATGGTGGTGATGGTGCGGCCCTCGGCCTGGGCTGCCAGCATCAGGCAGGCCAGCACGCGCTCGCCGTCGACATGGACGGTGCAGGCACCGCACTGGCCGTGGTCGCAGCCCTTCTTGGTGCCGGTCAGGCCGAGCCTGTCACGCAAGGCATCGAGCAGCGTGACACGCGGTTCGAGCTGCAACTCGTGATGCCGGCCGTTGATATCGAGATGGACGGGGATTTTCGTCATGGGCGTCTGGCTCCAGTTGCTTGACGCTGAGGGAATGAATTGGCGCTTTGGAAGGGAAGGGCAAGGTCAGGCGACAGCCAATCCACCGCGGGTGAGGAAGCTGACAGCTTGCGGTTTCGAAAGACGTGACATACCGGGCTCCCTGATTATATGATAAAGGTGCTCCACTAAAACGGAGGCGCCTCCGTTTATTTACGTGGGGGCTGGCCAGGCATGGTTCAAGCCCCCATATCCCTGGTGGAGAAAAAATTGGCTTTTGAGCCCGTCACAAACGTCGACCAAAAACCCGCCGCCGCCGACAAGCCGTTGCGCGCGGATGCGCAACGCAACCGCGACCGCCTGGTCGAGATGGCGGCTTCGGTCTTCGCCGAGCGCGGCATCGACGCCTCGCTGGAGGAGAT
>NZ_RZSJ01000595.1:0-3719 GCF_003998025.1 Mesorhizobium sp. M8A.F.Ca.ET.021.01.1.1 | reverse complement strand
GTCCGGCGGCGTGAGCGTGACGGCAAGCTTCTTGGCGCCCGGATCGACGGTCAGCCATTTCACGCCGATGGCGCGGGCGGGCATGCGCGTTTCCTGCGCGTCGCCCGGCCGGAAAAGGGTTGCCGTGACATAGGCGCCGGCGCCCCAGTCGTCGCCAACCGGGATGTCGACGGTGCTGCCGCCGGCCGGCACGGTCGCCGTGATGGTTTTCAGCAGCTTGTCGGAGCCGATGTTGATCAGTAATTCGCCGGCAAAATGCGGCGAGATTTTCAGCCTGGCCACTTCGCCCGCGGCATAATTGTCCTTGTCCAGGGCAATCTCCAGGCCGTCAGGCGTTTCGGTGGTGGTCGAGGCGACATACCAGCCGGCGTCGAATTCATAGCTGGTCGCCGGCCCCTCGGGATCCGATGTCTCGACCTCGAGCCTGTACTGGCCCCAGTCGACAGGTACGGAGACGGCGGCATCGCCATCGGCGTTGAGATCGATCTGGCCGTTGGCGATCGATTTGGTGAAGCTCACCGGCTCGTAGTTCCAGGAGTTGTTGGAGCGGTACCACTGGTAATTGCGTTCGACCTTGACCAGCGACCACTGCGCGCCTTTCAGCGCCTCGCGCTTGCCATCGGGATCGACGGCGATCAGGCTGAACTTGGCCGTGCCCCCCTGCGGCACTTCACCATCGGCGAAATCCGGGCGGATGCCGATCATATGGCCTTGCGGGCGGATGCCGATGTTGAGCGAACGCTCGATGGCGCGGCCACCGGTTTCGCGCATGCGCACCGTCACCTTGCCATCGACCAGCTTGGTGGTCGAGGGCAATTGGTCGACGGAGATCGGGAAGGTCGCTTTGCCGTCGTCGCCGACCACCGGCAGATCGGTGAGCGGCGTGACCGTGGGCTCCGCCGACTGCTCGTCGGCGAGGCCGAAGGAAAAGTCGGGGAAGCGGTCCCAGTCCCGGGACGTCGACAGGGTCAGTTCGCCTTCCAGCGCCAGGCCCGCCGCCGGCGCGCCATAGAGGAAGCGGCCGTCAATGTTGATGTTGGCGGTTTCACCCCGCGCAATCTCCTGCTTGTCGGCCTTCATGTCGAATTCTATGCGATCCGGCACGAAGTCCTCGACCAGGAACATCTGGCTGGCAACCGCCGGCTGCTTGGGGTCGGTGTGGATCGACACCGACCATGTGCCGCGCATGGCGTTGGCTTCGAGCGGCAGGTCGACGGCGTGACCGCCGGCCGATGCGCCGTCGCTGACGATGCGGCGGTCCTCGACGCCATCGGGACGCGAGAAGATGAAGGTCAGCGGCAGGTTCTCGACCGCCTTGGCCGCGCCGTCGCGGGCAAGCGCGGCGACATGGACGTCCTCACCGGCGCGGTAGATGCCGCGTTCGGTCCAGGCATAGACGTCGAGCGCGCCCGGTGCGGCGCGTCCGGTGACGCCGCGGTCGGACAGGTCGAAGCCGGCCTTTGACATATCGAGGAAGACGAAATCATTGTCGCCCTGCTTGGCCATCAGCACGGCCGGCACCATGCCGCCGTCACCGCGCGTCAGGCCGGGGTTGAAGACGGCATGGCCGTTCGCATCCGACGTCGCGGTTCCGAGAACTTCGTTGTTACGGGCAACCAGCGTCAGTTCGGCACCGGCAATCGGCTTGGCGCTACCCAGCGAACGGGCAAAGACGTTGAGCCCGTCCTGGCCGGTATAGGTAGACAGGCCGATGTCGGAGACGACGAACCACTGCGTGGCCAGCGAGCCGTAATCGTCGCTCTTGTCGTTGACGGCCTTGGCCGTCAGCACATAGACGCCGGGCTTGCGCTGCGGCAGCGCTTCGTCGACCGGGAAGGAGGTGGTGACCTCCTTGTTGAGGTCGTTGACGATGTCGAGCTGGCCCTGCCAGACCGGCGCGCCCATCTGCTCGGAAATGTTGGAAATGTCATAGCCGTCGAGCTGGTGCAGGAACTGATAGCCCGACAGGAGCTGCGCCAGCGAGCGGTCGCCGATGCGGTAGAGCTTCATCTCGGCGGCGTTCATGTTGACGGTGACGACCGGAATGCCGCGGCGCGCGCCGGCCGGCAGCACGAAGCTGTCGCCGGTGAAGCGGGCGGATGGCGCGCGGTCCTGCACATAGATCGACAGCACCACGGGGGCAGCGGTCACTTCGCCGATCGCGGCCGGCAGGCCGGCGCGGAAGGTGACGTCATAGTGCTGGCCGTGTTCGAGCCCTTCGACGCAGATCTGCTTGTCCTTGGCCTCGATGCCCTTGGGCGCGGCGTTGTCGACGGTGACGAACTGCGCGTAGTCGACGCCGGTCTTGACCAGATCCTCGGAGAATTGCGCGCAGATGCGCGGCGCGCTGGTGTCGGCATCGACAGAGTGATCGATGACGCGGAATCCCTTGCGGGCCTTCAGATCGGCATAATCGGCCTGGACCGCGGGCGAGCTTTCCAGCGCAAGGCTGGCTTCATAGGCCTGCAGCGCCGGCCGGTAGAGATCGCGCTTGTCGAGACCATTGCCGAGCAGCGCCAGCACTTCGGCGCGCGTCTTGGTGGTGCGCAGCAGCTTGTAGGCGTTGAAGGCGGCCGACGTGGCGTTTGACGGCAAAGTTGAGGCTTCGGAGGTGCTCGCGGCGGGCTGTACGGCCAGCGTTTCGCGCGCCAGCTTGAGCCAGAGCTGGCCGTCATCCGGCATGACCGAGACAGCGGCCTCGTATTTCTGCATGGCGGAGCGATGGTCGCCGGTCTGTACGGCTTGTTCGGCCGAGTTGATCAGCGCCGCCATGCCCTCCGTCGGCTTGTCAAAGGCAGGGCCAAGCAGCTTGTTGCGGTATTGCTGGGCCTGGTCGGCCATCCAGTTGGGGAAGAAGGCGAGTTCCGGCGGCGCGCCGATATCTGGATCGCCGTCGATGTTGACGACCTTGCCGGCGACCGCGCCGTTGAAGGATTTCAACTGGTTATAGTCGGATTTGAGAAAGCACCATTTGGCCTTGGTGTTGTAGGTGAAGGCGCGGCAGGTCGGATCGCCGAGGCATGTCGTCTTGCACTGGTCGAGCGTGACGTTCTGGTCGGACCTGAGATCGAAGCCGAAATAATCGGAATTGTCCGTCGTTGCGATTCTTCGCGCTTCCGCCGCTTGCGCGACGCTACCCCAGGCAAAGAAAAGAAGGACGAGAATCGACAGACCACGAGCCGCGCGCATTGCCATAACACCCTCCAGACAATTGCAGACGTCCGGGCATGTTCAAGCTTCAGTCAGGCTTGTCAACGCGCGGACGCGGCAGGTCTCCGCCTGCCAACGGTTTATTTTCCGGCCAAGGACCGGTATGCGGACAGTAACCTCCACGGGAAGGGGATCACGCTTTCTTGCGGAAACGCAGAAGGTGTGAATTCCAAGCCCACCCTATTTCAGACAATTGGATTGTGGCCCCTTTACGAGCGCTTCAGAACTTCATTCCAATTTTAGTTTTGTAACCTAGGTTGTCTTAATGCCGGCGCATGAAGAGCAGATGTCAGGAGGGACCGCGCCAGGGCGCGTGCTTCCGCGCGCCCTGCTTTTGGCCATGATGTGCGGGACCGCGCTGATCGCCGAATCAAGATCCGTGGCCGCGTTCGAGCTTTTCGGCATCAAGCTGTGGGGATCGTCCAGCGACGAGGACGCGGACATTGTCGATCCGCTGCGCTACGCGGTGACCATCTCCGCGCCCGACGCCGACAAGGACCTCGTCAAGA
>NZ_RZSJ01000594.1:0-3719 GCF_003998025.1 Mesorhizobium sp. M8A.F.Ca.ET.021.01.1.1 | reverse complement strand
GCCTTGAAGCCGTCGAAGAAATGCTCGCAATCGACCATTGCTTCCTTGTCCGAAGCGACTGATGTCTCGACGGACACCTTTATGCACTCGAGGTTCTCCTCGTTGGTGCAACCGAGCGCGACGCGAACATGGTAATCCCAGCTCTTGGCGACGAAGCAGATGGCGTCCGATTTCGACTGGACGAGTGCCGCCAGTCCCGGATCGTTGGAGGCGGAGACCCCAGCCCGCTTGGTCATGCCGAAAGCGACGAATTTGGCGCGTGCCGTGCGCTTTTGCTGAAAGAAGGCGGTATCGGTCGGGTTGGCGCCGGGATAGCCACCTTCGACATAGTCGAAGCCGAACTCGTCGAGCAGTTTGGCAATCGCGATCTTGTCCTCGACCGAAAAGTCGATGCCCGGCGTCTGCTGGCCATCGCGCAGTGTGGTGTCGAAGAGATAGAGGCGTTGTTTTGTCATGGCCATAGCTCGAAAAGTCGTAGCAGAGCGCAGTCAGGCACTGTCATTTACCTGCATATTTGTCCGTCGCGCGGATCAGCTGATCGAGGATGCCCGGCTCCGAATAGGCATGGCCGGCACCCTCGATCAGATGAAAGTCCGCCTTGGGCCAGGCCTTGTGCAGCGCCCAGGCGTAGCGCGCCGGGCACGGCATGTCGTAGCGGCCATGGACGATGGTGCCCGGAATGTCCTTGAGCTTTCCGGCATCGCGCAGCAACTGCCCCTCCTCCAGCCACCCGGCGTGGACGAAATAGTGGTTCTCGATGCGGGCAAAGGCGACGGCGTAGTCGTCCTCGCCAAAGGGACCGCTGGTTTCAGGCTCCGGCAGCAGGGTGATCGTCTCGCCTTCCCAGAGGCTCCAGGCGCGGGCGGCCTCGATCCGCATCTTGCGGTCGGAGCCGACCAGCCGCTTGCGGTAGGCGCCCATCATGTCGCCGCGCTCGACCTCGGGAATCGGCGCCAGGAAACGTTCCCACTTGTCGGGGAACATCTCTGAGACGCCGAACTGATAATACCATTCAAGCTCAGCGCGGGTCAGCGTATAGATGCCGCGCACCACCAGTTCGCTGACGCGATCAGGGTGTGTCTCGGCGTAGGCGAGCGCCAGTGTCGAGCCCCAGGAACCGCCGAACACGAGCCATCTATCGAAGCCGGCCATTTCGCGCAGGCGTTCGATGTCGGCAACGAGATGCCAGGTCGTGTTGGCCTCCAGCGAGGCATTCGGCGTCGACTTGCCGCAGCCGCGCTGATCGAACAGGATGACATCGTAAAGCTTGGGGTCGAACAGCCGCCGGTGTTTTGGCGAGATGGTGCCGCCCGGCCCGCCATGCAGGAACACCGCCGGCTTGGCGCCCTTGGTGCCCGAACGCTCCCAATAGACCTGATGGCCATCACCGACGTCGAGCATGCCCGAGTCGAACGGTTCGATTTCCGGATAGAGGGTGCGCAAGCTCATAGTTTCAGGCCCTGTTGCGGCCAATTGGCCGTTTCGTGATCGGGATGTTGGAAGGAGATGATCTGCTCCTGTCGCGCGTAATAGTCGGGATCCTGGTGGACGGGTTGCTCGAAGATCGTCTCCACCCAAGGCAGCCGTGCCGCATAGTTGACCTGGATCCGCGGCGCCAGATCGGAGCGGTCGTCGAAGGCGCCGATGGCGATCTCGAGCCCGCCGGGCTGCCGGTAGGTCAGCGGCGTGCCGCACCGGGCGCAGAAGCCGCGATCGATGTTGACCGACGACTGGAAATAGCTGGGCTCCTCACGGGTCCATTCGACACCATCCTTGGGCACCGTCACCAGCGCGCCGAAGAAGGAACCGAACTGTTTCTGGCACATCCGGCAATGGCAGATGGATGGGCGTCCCAGCGCGCCCTTGATGCGGAAGCGCACGGCGCCGCATTGGCAGCCGCCGGTTCGGACTGTCTCGGTCATGGTCTTTCCTCCGGCGGCCATTGGTCGGTGTCGTGGTCGGGATGCTGATAGGAGACGAGCTCGGCGAGATAGGGGGCCGAGCCCATATCCGCCATCGTGTCCTCGCCCGGCAATCGCGGAATGGAATCCACGTAGGGCAGTTTCGCCTCCGTGCCCCATTGGATGGTCGGCGCGATACCAGCCGGATCGTCGAAGGCGGCGATCGCCAGCGCCATGCCGTCGGGCGCCTCGAAGGTCAACGGCGTGCCGCATTCGGCGCAGAAGCCACGCCAGGCCGCATTGGAGGACCGGAACCGCTTGGGCTCGCCGCGCGTCCAATCGACCTTGGCGCCGCGCACCGAGACCAGCGGCAGGTAGAAATTGCCGCTCGCCTTCTGGCACATGCGGCAGTGGCAGACCGAGGCGTCGCCAAGCGCGCCTTCGACGCGAAAGCGCACCGCGCCGCACTGGCAGCCGCCCGTATAGACCGGCCGATTGTCGAGGCTCATCGACTTTCACTCCGATCCATGGGCTCCCTCCGGATCATGGCAGACCGCCTCGACATTGTTGCCGTCGGGATCGAAGACGAAGGCGCCGTAGTAGTTGGGGTGATAGTGCGGGCGCAGGCCCGGCCCGCCATTGTCCTTGCCGCCGGCTGCAAGGGCGGCGGCATGGAAGGCGTCGACCTCGGCGCGGCTGCGCGCGGTGAAGGCGACGTGCTGGTGATCTCGGGGCTTTTCGCTGGCCGCGCTCAGCCAGAACACTGGCCGGTCGCGGCCATAACCGCCGACCTTGGCGCCACCGGTGTATTCCTGCGGCACCATGTAAAGCAGCGAGGCACCGAGCGGCGCCATCGCCTTGTCGTAGAAGGCTTTTGAATTGTCGAAATCAGACACGGTGATGCCGAGATGGTCGATCATGGAACGAGTTCCTCCGTTGTCGGTTCGCTCGCCGGCATTTCGGCATTGGCCAGCGCGGCCTCGATGACGATGTGCTGGCAGACATTGTCGATATCGCGGATCACGTCGTCGTTCCAGAAGCGCAGCAGCCTTGGCGGGCTGCCGGCACCTTGGACTGTCGAGATCAGCTCTCTACGGCCCGCCAACCTCTCCACTCCGGCCATAACAGCAACCACTCTCACCGCTTGATCTCCCAAGTCGTCATGCGCTCGCCGGTGACCGGGTCCTTGCCGTCCTTCAGCTGCACTCCCTTGGCCAGCAGTTCATCGCGGATGCGGTCGGCCTCGGCCCAGTTCTTCGCGGCGATGAACTGCAGGCGCCTGGCGATGGCCTGAGCGATCGCGACCTCGTCGACCTTAGCCGCGCCGACGTCGAAACCGAGGAATGCGAGCGAGGTTTTCAAGGAAGCCGCAGCGCCATTTTCGCCAACGCCGTTGAATTCGGTCGCCTCGCCTGCAAGCTGGGTCAGTTGCTGGAAGGCCGCGTAGGTCGCGAGGTCATCCGACAGCGCCTCCACCACCTCCACCGGCAACCGACTTCCCGCGGCCGGCGCCAGATCCGCCGCGCGTTTCCATTTGCGCAGCGTGTTTTCCGCCTCCTCCAGCTTGCGCACGGAAAAGTCGATCGGTTCGCGATAATGCGTCATCAGCATCGCCAGCCGCAGCACGTCGCCCGGCCATTTGCGACCACCAAAAGTGTCGGTCTCCAGCAATTCGTGGATCGAGTAGAAATTACCGAGGCTCTTCGACATCTTCTGGCCCTCGACCTGCAGGAAGCCGTTGTGCATCCACACATTGGCCATGACCGACGTGCCGTGGGCGCAGCGCGACTGGGCGATCTCGTTCTCATGGTGCGGGAA
>NZ_RZSJ01000593.1:0-3720 GCF_003998025.1 Mesorhizobium sp. M8A.F.Ca.ET.021.01.1.1 | reverse complement strand
TGTCAATCCTCAATTTCGGCCCGAAAACGCGACGCCGGCGAAATATGGCCCGGCATGCGTTAAATGGTGTTCGCACCTGGGGCAGCATTGTGGCGAAGTGCCCGTTCGGCATGCCGAGCCCTCTTGGACTCGGAACCGCCGGACAGCAATATAGGACGCTGGACTCCTTGCACCAAGCGGTGTGCAGCGCAGCATAAACTGGCTGCTGACATTTCGCTGTTGCGAAGATGCAACGTCAAGGTTCTGCCTCATTCGTGCCGGGGAATGACCCAAGTTCAGGTTCGGTTCAGCCGCATTTTGACACGACATTTGGAACCGACGAACGCCAGACCCGTTTCACCCCCCGGACGGGTTGATGGCGATCGTGAGAAACAAGCCTGTGTCCTGTGGCTTAAGGAGTAAAGAACAATGCAAGCCAATCTCAAATTCGCACGGCCGCTGGCTGTCGCAATCGGGCTCTTCGCCCTCGGTGGTACCGCTTATGCAGCGGACGTCGTTCAGGAAGAGCCGCCGGCACCCGCTCCGGTTGCCGAACTTCCGGTCGCTTCGTGGGCCGGCCCTTATGCCGGTATCAACCTCGGCTACGGCTTCAGCGGCAAGACCAAGGAAAAGGATCTTGGGTTCTCGACCGACACCAAGGGTTTCGACGGCAGTGTCTTCGGCGGCTACCAATGGCAGCAGGAGAACTTCGTGTACGGCGGTGAAGCCGAACTCGGCTACAACGGCGTCAAGGGTGACGACAATGGTATCCACTCCAAGGGTGGCTTCGAAGGTTCGCTGCGTGCCCGTCTGGGCTATGCCGTGACCCCGGAAATCCTGCTCTACGGCACCGGCGGTCTCGCCGGCAGAAGCCTGAAAGTGGAAGACTCCGACCTCCTCGCCAGCGACACCGCTACGATGATCGGCTGGACCGCCGGCGTCGGCACCGACATCAAGCTGACCGACAACGTGTTCGGCCGCGTCGAGTATCGCTACACCGACTTCGGCTCGAAGAGCTTCGACGGTATCGGCAAGGTCAAGGCGACGGACAACCGCGTCACCTTCGGCCTCGGTATGAAGTTCTAAGTCCGTCCAAGCCACGACACGAAAAAGCCGGGCCTCGCGCCCGGCTTTTTTATTGCGGGTCGTTTTTAGGCGGGAACCGCCGACTTCAGCTCCGGGAATTTTTCGTCGAAGCGTGCGGCCCAGCGGGTCAACCGGCCGCGGCCCTTTTCCCATTTCCCGGCGAAGCGCAAAGAGAGATAGCCAAGGCAGGCACGCAACGCCATCTGACCGGCCGTGATCTTCTTCGGCAGTTTTGGCGGATTGGCATTGAGCAAATCGAGTGCGACGGTGATCTTCGCCCACTGGCGGTCAAGCCAGGGTTGATAAACCATTTCGTCGGGCCGGGTGCGGCGCTCATAGACCATCGACAGCGCGCAATCGCAGATACCGTCGGCCAGCGCCTCCAGCACTTCCGCTTCCAGACGCTTGTCGGGATTGCGTGGAAACAACGCGTTCTTCGAAATCCGGTTGAGGTGCTGGGTGATGGCTCGGCTGTCGTGAACAGAACGGCCATCATCGAGCACCAGCACCGGGATCTTGCCGAGCGGATTGGCGCCGATCAGTTCGGCCGGCCTGTCCTCGGTCTTGACCGGCACCTCATCGATGGCGATCCCGGCATAGGCCGCGGCCATCCTTACCTTGGAGCTGTAGGGAGAGGTGGACGCGTAGAGCAGCTTCGGCATGATCGGTTTCCTGTTTGCGGACATCCAGTGTCGACCGCAGGGCTGTTGCGATCAATTGCCAGAGTGCAAAAAAACAGCAGCCAGAAACCGGCCGCGGTTTCCGTCCTGGCATCACCACAAGCCTGAAAGCAGCAGCCTGGAAAGCATCAGCAGGCACGACGGCAAGCCGCTGGAATTCGAACCTGCATTCACACTTCACAGGCGCCCATACTTCAGAGGCGCCAGAAGCCGTGCCGTGACCTTCGCCAACCACGGCAGGAGCGAAAGAGTGGGGCGAGCGAGGCAGCCAACCGGCGCCTCGCTTTGCTTGCCCCTCGGCCCGTTACCGACGCTCAGCCCCGAAGGCTGAACCCGCTGCCGAATATGCTCCGACACAGAACGTCAGAGCGTCCTTGCCGTGTCCCGAAGGACACGTGACGCCCCAACGCTCCGTCTACTTCTTGGCCGGAGCCTTCGCTTTCGCAGGCGCTGCCTTTGCCTTCGGGGCGGCGGCTTTCTTCACCGCCGGCTTGGTTGCGGCTGCTGCTGCTTTCATGGCTGGCCTTGCCGCGGCCTTCGCGGCGGGCTTCGCCGCAGCCTTGGCGGGTGCTGCCTTCTTGGCTGCGGGCTTTGCCGCCGCCTTCGCAGGCGCTGCTTTCTTCACTGCCGTAGCGGCCTTCGCCGCGACTGCTTTTGCGGGTGCTTTCTTTGCCGGTGTCTTGGATGCCGGCGCTTTAGATGACTGCTTAGCCATGTCATGCCCCTTCACGTTATGCCGATGGCCGTGAATGACCCCGGCGCGCAATGCATATCTGACTCGCGTCTCGCTAGCCAGCGAAGCAATGGTATGATTTTCTCACCTTAAATTTTGGTTGCGATCGCCACACAATCACACTCATCACCGGAAAAATCCGCGGTTGATCTTCCGACATCGCCAGCAATTCGACATCGGCATTCGCGATGCGAGCTCGCCATCAAGCTTCGAAGATTAGCGAGCAACTTCACGCACGATCTTTGGTCGTGAAGATCATGACTTGCCGTTTCATCGAGGCGATCATCTTTTGCAAGAGAGCGGTCCGTGCGGATCACGAGCGCGATGCGACGTCCGATCTGAAGATCACCTTGTCAAGCATGTTTCGAGCAGCAGCATTCTGATTGACAGAATACTCTGTATGGCAGAGTATTCTGTCACGGAGTCCGATCGCGCCTTCGATTTCGGTCATACAAAGGCAAGTGACACCCGCTGGCAGGGATTGCCGAGTCACACGGCGACAGGCCAAGGCTTTGCCGCATTGGAGCCATTGATGAGCGCCGACGACATTATCCACCAGAGTACGCGTCTCAGGATCATGGCCGTCCTGAACACGCTGGAAAGGCGCGAGGCCTTGGAGTTCACCCAGTTGAAAGCCATGATCGAAGCCACCGACGGCAATCTCGGGGCACATCTCGACACACTGGCCAGAGCTGGCTATGTCGACATTGAAAAACTTTTTGTCGGGCGTCGGCCGCAGACACGGGTCAGCGCCACGACGGCAGGACGGCGGGCCTTTCGCGGTCACATCGCCTTTCTTCGCAAGATCATCGATCAGGCCGAGGCACAACGCAGGAAATAGCCCAGCGACGAAGCGAACATCGGCACGTGGCGACGACCGCGACGCCGGCGCCGATCATCACCCCGCCTGCCGCGCGGTTCACCCGTCGCACGATCCTGGGTGTTCGCAGCAGACTACGAGCGCGGCCGGCGAGAACGACGTGCCCGCCGACCACCACAATTTCGACAGCCAGGATCACCGCGATCAGGATGCCGAGATGCGCTGATGCGAGCGAGGTTCCGACGACGTTCGGCAGCAGCGCCACATAGAACAACGGCATTTTCGGATTGCCGAGATTGTGTGCGACACCCGTGGCGAAGATCGACAACAGCCCCCCGCCCGGAGACAGGTTTCAGCTCCGGCACCACCGGCGCGGCGGTCCAGAGCCTGATGGTGGCAAGGTCCATGGAGGCTCCCGAAAG
>NZ_RZSJ01000592.1:0-3723 GCF_003998025.1 Mesorhizobium sp. M8A.F.Ca.ET.021.01.1.1 | reverse complement strand
TGGTCCTGTGCAGCAATGCGTCGATGGTTTACTTCGCTTTGGATTCGCTCCGTGTGGCAGTCGTCACGACGCTGGCCTGTTCGCTGCTGCTTCAGGCCGGCTACTTCGGCCGCGTGCTCTTTCTGATCTGGCAGTCCTCTAGCCGCGCTCGTGGAACTCGCCACAGGGGCCAGCATGCCGATGGTTACAGGAAAGCTCGGGTACCAGTCGTCTGACTCTGATCAACTGCGGAATGCAATTTTCAGCTGTGTCCCGGCTTGGTCGAATGCCCAGCATGTGCTGCTGCTTTGATGCGCGGATGACAGGATCAGTGCTCAGACCCACACCAATTTTGGTCACCCTCTGATGACTGAGCTGATCGTATAGGGAATCTGTGTTCGGCTAACACGCGACCATACCCCTGGGCTGACCGGTGCGTAGCAGGTTCAGGTACTTTTTTGCTGGAGATAGCATGCTGGAAAAATTCGAACGTTATCCGCTCACCTTTGGACCCACGCCGATCGAGAGGCTCGACCGCCTCGGCAAGCATCTGGGCGACAAGGTGGAAATCTACGTCAAACGCGAGGACTGCAACTCCGGTCTCGCGTTCGGCGGAAACAAGCTGCGCAAGCTCGAATACATTGTGCCCGACGCGATCGCGTCAGATGCCGATACGCTCGTCACAATCGGTGGCGTGCAGTCCAACCATACGCGCATGGTCGCTGCGGTCGCCGCCAAGATCGGCATGAAATGCCTCCTGGTCCAGGAGAGCTGGGTCCCACATGATGATGCTGTCTACGACCGGGTCGGCAATATCCTCTTGAGCCGCATCATGGGGGCAGAGGTGCGCCTGGTTGACGAGGGCTTTGACATCGGCATCCGCCGCAGCTGGGAAAAGGCACTTTATGAAGTCAAGGCAAGGGGCGGCAGGCCATATGCGATACCTGCCGGCGCCTCTGTCCACAAATACGGCGGCCTGGGCTATGTGGGGTTCGCTGAGGAGGTGCGTGCCCAGGAAGAGCAGCTTGGGTTTGCCTTCGACTATATCGTCGTCTGTACGGTGACTGGTTCAACCCACGGCGGCATGCTCGTCGGGTTCGCCAAGGATGGTCGACAGCGCAACGTGATCGGTATCGATGCCTCCGCCATGCCCGCCAAGACCAAGGCGCAGGTGCTTGGCATCGCCCAAAATACAGCGAAGCTCGTCCACCTCGGAGCGGAAATTGTCGAGGCAGACGTGGTGTTGTTCATGGACTACGCGTACCCGGGTTATGGCGTTCCATCGGAGGAAACCAAAGAGGCAATCCGTTTGTGCGCGCGGCTCGAGGGCATGATTACGGACCCCGTTTACGAGGGCAAATCGATGCAAGGGATGATCGACCTCGTCCAGAGGGGCTTCTTTCCACAGGGATCGAGGGTCCTCTACGCACATCTAGGCGGCGCACCGGCGATCAACGGGTACGGCTACACCTTTCGCAACGGCTGACGTTCGGCAGTCTGCGATTCCGCGGTCGCGCTCGAACGTGGGTAGGTAGCGTCGTTCGAGCGCTTGGCTGGAGAAGTGGAGGCAGCGACGGGCATCCACTAATTGGTACCATTACGTGCTGTCGGTGCTCAACGCCACGCGCATTGAGCGCATGCCGCCGTTGGCAACCGCGAGGCGAATTTTGACTCCGGGGCAAGAATCCACACGCGGCGGTGGCGGCACGAGGACCAAGCCGGCGAGTTCGCGCTTTCGAACTGGCGCCAAACTGCCACTGCTCGAGGACCGAGGCCAGTCTAATCACAGGCGAGCCGTCCAAGCTCTCAAGAGTGATAGGGCGAAACCCGACAGCGGCAGAAGACATGTCGGGTTCACGACAATCGGCCGCATTTGGCCTCGTGGAGAATTTCAAAGCATTTCCCGCCGCTTACCGGAGCTGAGGGAATTGGCACCTCCGTTGCAGCTTGATGTGCGGCAACACGGTGAGAGCTTCGCTGAAGCAAGCCAGAGGGAGCGATGCCCTCGAGACCGTGTCCGATTTTGACTGGAAAATATTCCGCGACAAAAGAGACGAAAGGTGTGGAATGACTTTGGACACCAAGATGGAACTGCGTATGGGGTCCCCGGCTCCTGCGATCAAAGTGGAGAACTGGCTGCGTGGCGAGCCCCTCACGAACTTTCGGCCCGGCAAGGTCTACCTCGTTGAGTTTTGGGCGACTTGGTGCGGACCATGTGTCGACGCCATGCCCCATTTGATCGAACTGCAGGAGAAATATGAAGGCAGCGGATTTGAGGCGGTCGGAGTTGCCGCCTGCGAACAGGGTCCTACCGCAGACGAGGCGCGGACCAACGTGGATGCCTGGCTGACCGAGGAGTTCCCGAATCTGAATTATCGTATCGGGTTCGATTACATTGGCGAAATGAACAAGCTCTGGATGGATCCCAGCTCTTCGATTGGGATTCCCACCTCGTTCGTGGTCGACCGCGACGGCCACATCGCTTTTATCGGCCACCCGGCGGAACTCGATGACGTTTTGCCGAAAGTCCTTAACGGCAGCTGGCGCAGCAGCTATGAAGCGAAAGCCGCCGATGCAAAGCGCATCGCGCATAACCAACTTGCAGCGCGCGAAATGTCGCTTACCGGGCCGATATACGCCAAACTTGAGCCGGCGATGCAGGCCGAGAATTGGACGGCGGCGCTCTTGGCCATCGAAGAAGGCCTCGCCTTGATGCCAGACTCTTGTGAGTTCCGGCAGATTCATGCGGATCTTCTGCTTCACAAGCTGCGCGACATCAAGACCGGCATGCCGGTCATGCGAGAATTGGTCGAGGACGCGATCGACAAAACGTCCGACGCGGTGTCGTGGATGGCCTTGGCCCTCAACCAACTCTTCGATCCCACGATGGACAATTCCCATCTTCCGCGCGCGGAGCGCTTTGCGATGGGCAACGAGCTCTCGGAACAGATACTGGCACTCAATCCCCCGAACGGCGATGGCCCGTTTAAGTACCTCCGGTACCTCCCGGTAGCTCAGTATTATTACGAGAGCGGCAACAAAGATCGCGCAATCGAGTTGATCGAGGTGGCACTGAAATCGGTGGACCGGCTGGGGCCAATTCCGGACCACACCAAACAGTACTATCTTACCCCATTGCTCGAAGCACTGGCCAACTACACGGGTGAGCCTGCCTGTCACGCGGATCTTTGTGTGGCTCCGCAAAAGAAGGCACCCGAAACTCAAAACGCAGTCACTTCCTGAGCAAGAATCGCGAAGGGACTGACAATTGGAATTGAACACTGGCCAATCCGCCCATCGAGGCTCTCTTCGCAGCAAGTATGTCGATGCAGCAGGGCGGCGGCTTGCGGCAGGTTGGATTTCAATTGCGTTGACCACCGGTCGGATCGCGGCGCAGACAATGTGCGCCGCGAATTCGCGCCGCAGGTCTCGCACTCGTGGACATGTCGAGGTCGGCCACGGGGCACTCTTGGGGTTGGCCCGCCCAAGCCATTCGTCGGCCACGCAAGCCGACCCGGAGTGGGCATCGCAGGAAAAGGAAATCGTACCTCGAAGACGAAGACTGAAATGACGAACAACGAAATTCCTCCGGTTGGCCCTGCTGTCCACAAGGACGACGAGGCCCTTGCTTCCCCGTTCGTCAAATGCCTCCTGCGGCTCATTCGTACTCAGGATTCCTTCGGCTTATGGGAAGGCCATTCGGATGCCGAGCTGCTGGCCGAGTTCATCATCACCAAGCAACAG
>NZ_RZSJ01000591.1:0-3726 GCF_003998025.1 Mesorhizobium sp. M8A.F.Ca.ET.021.01.1.1 | reverse complement strand
TCCCTGATGTGGCAGGTGTTGAGCAGCACCAGATCGGCTTCGCCGATGGCATCGGTCGCGGTATAGCCGTCGGCGGCCAGCGCGTCGGTCATGCGCTGAGAATCATAGACGTTCATCTGGCAGCCATAGGTCTTGATGAAGACCTTCTTCTCTGCCGTGGCGCGCACCGCCGGCTGTCCGGCCGCAGTGCCGATGTCGTCGCTTTCAATCGTGTTCAAGTCCATCCGGCGGCTTCTAACGCCTTTCCGTGACAAAAAACAGACGATTCTCGGCATGCGCCGGCTGGCTCCTGCCGGCGGCTAACGGCTCGGGAGGGGATCGGCGAGCGCCGCCTGCATCATCTCGCGCACCCGGCCTTCCATCAATTTGGCCGTTTCCTTGCGGTTGGAGCCCTTGGCAAAGGCGATCGGTTCGCCGAAATGCACCTCGACGTCGAGCGCGCCCTCGGCCATCAGCACCTTGAGATGCGGCATCAGGTCCTCGTCGCCGATCCAGGCCGCGATCGGGCGGTGGCGGCGGCCAAGCGGCACGCCGTGCAGGCGCGTGTAGACGATCGCCACCGGCTGGATGAACACTTCCTGCGCGGCACCTTCCGAGATCGCCATCGAGGCCGCGCCGAACAGCGTGCTCTTGAAAGGCAGGACGATATTGCCGTCACCGGTCGACCCCTCCGCGAACAGCACCATGGCGTCGCCCTTGGCCATGCGGCTGGCGATCTCGCTGGCCTGATCGCCCGAGGAGCGCTTGCGCTCACGCTCGATGAAGACGGTGCGTTGCAGCTTCGACAGCATGCCGATCAGCGGCCAGCCTTCCATGTCGGCCCGGGCGATGAATTTCACATCGGCAAAAGAGCCCAGCACCATGATGTCGGTCCAGGAGATGTGGTTGGAGGCAACCAGCAAGGGGCGTTTGTCGGAGAGCGTCCCCTTGACATGAATACGCATGCCGAGCGCCCGGATGATCAGCCTATGCCAGATCTTGAGGATGACGGTTTCCGGCCACCAGCCGGTTTTCATCGACAGGATCTGCAGCGGCACGAAAACCAGCGACCCGGCGACGACGAGGCCCAGCGCCAGGAAAATCCTGATTTTTCCGATCATATGTCCTGGCCCTACCCGATCCCTCGCTAGCGAAGATCGCGGCGCATGACAAGCGCGCCTGTCGGCCGGCGATCGGGCGACTTGTAGTAATCCGGGCGCTTGCCGACTTCCCGAAAACCCAGCCGACGATAGAGGGCGATCGCGGCGGCATTGGTCTCGTCGACCTCGAGGAACAGGGCCTCGGCGCGTTGCGAATGCAGTTCGCGCAGCACGGCGTCCATCAACTGCCAGCCCAATCCCTGGCGGCGATGCGACCGCGCCACCGCGACGGTCAGGATTTCGCCTTCGCCAGCGGCCAGCCGGGCGAGGACGAAGCCAACAGGCGGCTTGGCGCCCTGCCCGGTTTCGCGGGCGGCATAACCGAACACGGTGTCCTGTTCGAGCAAGGCGGCGAACTCACCGTCGGTCCATGGGCGGACAAAATCCTCGCGGTGCAGCACCGATATAGCGGGGCTGTCGGTGATCCTGAGCGGCTCGAGCGCGTAGTCCCGGCGACGCGATTGGAGAAAAGGTATGCGCATTAACTCTCGTTTTCTCGTCTGACCATGATCTCTGGACAAACGGGGCCGTTTGTCCGCGAAAACCGGCTTCCACTTTTCGGGATCATGGTCTTTGCCTCGAAAGTATAAACCCGGCCTGTGGCTTGGCATCGGCACCGCGCAGATAAAGCGGTTTCGGCCTTTCGCCCTGCCCCTTTGCGGCAGCCAGCCGGGCGTAGGTGAGAATGTCGGCGGTGGCCGTCCGAGGCCCGATGTCGAAGGGTCGGCCGGCCGCTTCAGCGATCGGCGTCGCGGCCGTGCCGGCAAGCACCGCGGAACGTTCCGACGCCATGGCCGCCGCATTCGCAAGCGTGGCCACGGCCGGACCGTAAGTCAAAACTGACATTTCATCGTAGAGAGCGGCATGGATTTCCTCCCGTCCGGCATCGAGCGCCGCCAGCACGGCACGGCCTGGAAATGCGGTGACCGCCTCGGCAGCCAGCGCCTCGAGGGTTGTCACCCCGATTGCCGGCACCTTGAGCGCCAGCGCCAGGCCGCGCGCGGTCGACACGCCGACACGCAGGCCGGTGAAGGACCCGGGGCCGACGGAGACGGCAATGGCGCCAAGGTCGGCGTAGCCGTTCGCACCGGCGTTCAGCGCCTCTGCGATGACGGCCATCAGGTGCTCGGCATGGCCTTTGCCCAGATCCAGCACCGAACGGCCGAGTTCCTGCCCGACCGCCGCGTCGTAGACGCAGGCGGCGCAGAGGCTGGCGGCACAGTCGATGGCAAGGACCTTCATGAAACGACCGGTTGCTAGAAACAATTCCCTGTGCCCGCCACAGCGCGCAACCGCAAGGGTATAGTGCACAATTTGTTAAGCGGCTTCGGTTTGGGCTGGCAGAAGAGCTTATGCCGCCTGCTCTATTCGCAGCATGTGATTGTCCCAGACATAGTCCGGTTCCGACCGCGTGGCACCACTGTCCTCGATGATCTCGCCGGCGCCCGTTGTGGCCATGAACCCGGCCCCGTCAGGGGCCACGCCGCAGACCTCGACCAGCGTATTGGAGGAGACGACCCCGCCCCTGCCCGCATCGATGACGACCAGCGAATTGCCCTCCGGCGAGGATACGGCAACGGTACCGGCAACAGGATTGGCGGCGACCGAGCCGATATAGTTGCGGAAGCCGGATAGCAAAGTCTGCGGCATGTCGAGCAAAGCCAGATCCTTGCCACGCGCGGCGCGGCCGACCAGCAACGGACGATCGGTGCCCGGCCCCCGGTACTGGCAACCGAACCAGACGGTGCCGGACCGGTCTGCATCCATGTGGCGGATCGACAGCTGGTGCAGTGCAGCCGGCAATTCATGTTTTTCGATGAGATCCCCGGTGACGCGGTCGACCAGCACATAGGACGGTTTCATGGTGGCGATGTTGAGCTCGGCGCGGCCATAGTCGGGATGGGTCTCGATGCCGCCATTGGCGACCGCGATCGTCCTGCCGTCGCCCAAGAGCAGAAGTTCGTGCGGACCCATGCCGTAGGTGGGGAATTCGCCGATGCGATTGAATTTCGCCCGCGCGTCATAGACGCCGACCACGCCGGCCGCGTTGTCGAAATCGTTCTCGGTGGCGTAGAGCAACGCGCCGTCGGGCGAGAACACGCCATGGCCGAAGAAATGCCGGCCGGCGATGCTGGCGATGGTCAGCGGAGCGTCGCGCCCGGTGTGATCGAACACGACGGCGAAGGTGCCGGGCTGGCGGGCGAAAACCACCGAACGCCTCGATGCGGGATCGAAGGTGACGTCGTGGCCGCGATCGGGCAGGTCGATCGCATGCAGCACCTTGCCGGCCTCGGACAGGACGGCGGCGCCAAAACTGCCATCGCGCTTGACGAAGGCGGTGGCAAAGACGGCATCCGCAGCAAGCGTGGTTGCCCAGGCTGAGGGCGTCACCGCGGCGGCAAAGCCGATGCCGGCGGCCCTGAGGAAATCGCGGCGATCGATGAGCAATCTCTTCATGCTCAGTCCCCATCCAGCGACGAGAAGCCGGCGGTCAGGCCGAATTCGGCGGTCAGCCTGGTGCCGATCAGGGTCGACAGGCTGGAGGTGATCAGGACGAGATGCTCGAGTTTTTCGCGCAGCGCCGGAT
>NZ_RZSJ01000590.1:0-3729 GCF_003998025.1 Mesorhizobium sp. M8A.F.Ca.ET.021.01.1.1 | reverse complement strand
CCACTACTTTGGCCCCTCTGCGAAGCGGAAGGCGATCGACCATCGATGCCACGGCCTGGTCCGCAAGCAGGGCGCTAGCCGCTTCCGAGGCCTCCTTTTGCATGCGGCCAAGTTCGGCCGCGTAAACCTCGACCGGAAGGCCAAGTAGCGCTGCATGAGCGTCCTGGCCGAAATTCGCACCTCCGGGGAGGGAGGCCAGACTCCGCTCGGGTTGGATGACCTTCAAAAGCCAGTTCACCTGTTCATTCGACATCGATTCACCTCGCACCTGAATTCATCCGCACAGGTGATAGATAGCCGCGTCCCAGGAACGCCGCTACTCGCGTTATCGGGTCGATAAGGATTTGAAAATACTGATAAATTTTGCAACATCCGGAGTCTTCATCAGGTTCCAGCTCCTGCGGACACCGCTCGCTTTCACCGCTGACAGCCGACAACCAGGGGGACTTCATCGACCCGTTGCACGACATCGCGTACTCACAAACGACATTCGCGCCCGCGAAGTAGAGACCTGGAAGTGTTGGCGAGCCAGGTGAACGGATCGACGCCGCTCATCTTGGCGGCCTGCAGGATCGTGGCGATCGTCGACCCTGTCTGCCACCGCCATCAGACCCGGCGAAGACCGCATTCTTGCGTTTGATTGTGTGGGGCCGAATGGCGCGATCCACCGTGTTCGAACCGATGTCGAGACAGCCGTCGGCGACGCTCATCCCGGGCTGGTTTCGCTGGCGGGCTCCTAGCGGGAGGCCGGCAATTGCAGGCCGGCTCACCTGAATATCCGCCGACCTAATGCAGCACCAGCATATCGCTCGACGAGAACGAAATCTCGGCCTTCTCCCCGACTGCGGGCGGCGGGGTGGCGGAGTTGTTGAACGTGTCGAGCGACACTATGTTGCCGCCGATGCCGACGCGGACCCGGATCACCGAGCCGAGAAAATGCACTTCGGAAATCTCCCCGGTCAGGCTGGCGTCGCGGCCAGGCTGGCGGCCGAGCGAAATTGCCTCGGGCCGCAGCGCCAGCGACAGCATGTCGCCGGACTTCGAGCCGTTGAGCTTGCCCTTCAGTTCGACTTCCTGGGTGTTGACCTGCACCTTGCCGGACGCGGCGTCGGTGACCTTGCCCTCGAGCACGTTGAGCGTGCCGACGAAATTGGCGACGAACTTGGTCGCCGGCCGGTTGTAGATCTCGAACGGCGTGCCGACCTGCTCGGCCTTGCCGCCATACATGACGGCGATGCGATCGGAGAGCGACAAAGCCTCTTCCTGGTCATGGGTGACGAAGATAGTGGTGATGCCGAGCTTCTTCTGGATAGAGCGTATTTCCTCGCGCAGCGATACGCGCACCTTGGCATCCAGCGCCGACAGCGGCTCGTCGAGCAAAAGCAGCTTCGGCTTCGGCGCGATCGCGCGCCCCAGCGCGATGCGCTGCTGCTGGCCGCCTGAGAGCTGGTAGGGATAGCGGTCGGCCATCTGCGGCAGCTTGATCATGTCGAGCATTTCGGCGACACGGGCATCGATGTCCGCCCGGGGCATGCCGGCGACCTTCAGGCCGAAGCCGATGTTCTGCGCCACGGTCAGGTTCGGGAACAGCGCATAGGCCTGGAACACCATGCCGACATTGCGCTGGTTGGGCTTCAACCGGGTGATGTCCTTGCCGGCGACGACGATCTTGCCGGCGCTTGGCTCCTCGAAGCCAGCGACCATACGCAGGACGGTGGTCTTGCCACAGCCGGACGGCCCGAGGAACGAGACGAACTCACCCGGCTCGACGTCGAGATTGAAATCCTCCACGACCGTGGTGGCGCCGAAGGATTTTCGGACGTGCTGGATGGAGAGGAATGGCTCGGCCATGATTCTTTCTTTCGATCAATTCGGACGGTTAGCAGACTTCGGCGCAAACCGCGACAGAACCTGGATCAGCGACATGCAACCCCAGGTGATTGCGAAGGCGATAATGGACAGCGCTGCCGGTTCATAGGCCCTGTTGGCCACCAGGTTCTGCAAGTATGGACCGAAAGCGGGCCGATTGAGCAGACTGGCCATGGTGAACTCGCCAATGACGATCGCAAACGTCAGGAAGGCGCCGGAGAGCACCGCGATCAACACGTTGGGCAGGATCACGCGAGCGACGATCGTACCCCAGCCGGCGCCGAGGATCTGGGCCGCTTCCGTCAGTGTCCGCACGTCGATGGTACGAAGCCCGGTATCGACGGCTCTGTACATATAGGGCAGTGCCAGTGCCGCGTAGCCGATGACCAGCAGGGCGTTCGTGGCCGTATTGTTCGACAGGAACGGCAGGGGCGAATTCGAGCCATACATTCTGATGTAGCCGAAAACGATGACGATGGCCGGGATGACCAGCGGCAACAAGGTGATGAACTCGACCACTGGGCGAAGCTGTGGCAGACGCAGCCGGATCCAGTAAGCGGTGGGCACAACAATCAGCACACCGAGCAGGATGGTGAAGACCGCCACGATCACCGAGTACATGAAAGTTGTCTGGAACTGGCTGTCACCAAGCACGACCTTGTAGGCATCGAAGGAATAGACGCCGCGACGCATGCGCAGTGAAAACTCGATCGTCGCGATGAGCGGTATGAAGAAATAGGCCGCGCCGAGGATGAAGACGATCCAGGCCCAGAATCTGCCAGCCTTCATTTGAGCCACCTCTCGGAACGGGTGCGGAACCAGATATAGAAAATGTTGGCCAGCCCAGTGATGAAAATCATGCCGAAAGCGATGGCATAACCGAGATGGGCATTATGCAACACGTCGCCTCGGATCTGCGCATAGAGCACGATCGGAATGATGTTTAGAGAAGAACCCGTCAGCGCATAGGCAGTGGCGATTGCACCGAAGGCATTGGCAAACAGCAGGATAACGGTGCCGAGGAAGCTTGGCCACAAAACAGGGATGACAACCATGCGCCAGTACTGAGCTTGGGTGGCGCCGAGCGTCGATGCTGCTTCACCCCATTCCTTCTTCAATCCATCGATCGCCGGCACGATAATTACGACCATAAGCGGGATCTGGAAATAGACATAGGTGATGGTAAGGCCCCAGAACGATAACAGGTTGAAGCCGTGGGCGTAGAGGTTAAGGCCGACCAACACGTTGAGCAAGACCGTGACCAGGCCGACCCGGCCGAGCGTTGCAATGAAGGCGAAAGCCAGCGGCACACCGGCAAAGTTCGATGCCACGCCCGAAAAGGTGAGCGTCGCGGAACGGATCCAGTTTGGCAGGCCGCCACGCACGATGGCAATGGCGATTGCGAGCCCGGCGAAAGCACCGATCAATGAAGAGGCCAGACTGACTTTGATCGAGATCCAGTAGGCAGCGAGGATGGTGGGCAACTGACAATTTGAGTCAGTCCACGAGACCCAGGCCCCATACTGGCACTGCAGGTATTTCGACAGATTGGGCGGATCGAAAATGCCGACGATGTTTGCGAGCGTAAACTCGCCTGCTTCGTTCTGAAACGCGCCCATCATGAGGTAAAGCGTCGGCAGGATAAGAAACATGACGGCGAAGATGAAGAATGGCGTCACGCCAAGCCATTGTGTCGGCAGCCGCAAGGCGCGCACTTCCTCAGGGGGCGCGGCCTTTCCCGCAATGGCCTGATTGGAAAGCGAGAAATCGGTCATGCGCCGGCTACCGTCTTCGAGGGAAGATCGGGCGGCCATATGGCCGCCCGATCAAGTTCAAATGTTACTTGACGTTGGCACCGAC
>NZ_RZSJ01000058.1:0-17599 GCF_003998025.1 Mesorhizobium sp. M8A.F.Ca.ET.021.01.1.1 | reverse complement strand
CAACAGTCCAATGTGGAGAAAATCGTCTCAGCTTGACAGCTGGATACTGACGCCACTTGGTTGCTCTGAAGTCCAAAATATGATCCGTCAAGAATGCAAAGACCGCCGAGAGCGCGCCACGACCTGGACAAGCGTGATCATCGGCCCACTCGGCCGGCTAGTATCTGGTTGGCTGGTTGCGCGCGAGCACTAGTCGCGCACGCTTCTTAGCCGACGTCCACCCTCGGTCCGGATAATCGCCTTCGGTTGCGAATTGGAACTCGCCAGGTCTCCCCTTTGCCAAAGGAGAGCAAGGGTGGTTGTGGCTCGGGGTGCCTCGATCGTCGCATCGACAGCTAGGATCTCCTCGTCGCAGACAGGGCTGCATGGGAGCGCCTGGTCGAAGCCTATCCCAAGCCGATTTCCAAAGAGTCGTAACCTCTGTGCAGAGCTACTAGATCGGCGCTATCCGTCGCTATTTTTGATCGCTGTTAGTGGCAACTGGAACACCAGCGGTGACGCGCTCGCGCTTCGTAGTGCCATGTGCGATCGCATGGGCGATCAAATGATGTACACGTCATGATAGGTCAGGGCCGCCCCGGCCTGTAGGTGGGCGATTTCCACCTGAGGGGCCGATCTCGAGCCATCGGGGTCATAGTACAGGATGCCCGTGGTCCGGTCGTAGAGCAGGTAGTCGTTATGGCTGGTGGCGTGTTCGCGCAACTCGAAATACGACGAGTTCACCTGCGTCGGGCTGGACAAGGAACCGGGGCCGAGGCTGGTGAAGACGGCATTGTCGAGATAGAGCGCGTCGTCCGCTGCGTGGAAGTCCGGGAGCCTATCGACATTGCCAGGGCCATAGGCCGTGTCAAACACGAAGGTGTCCTTGCCGGCGCCTCCGTGGAGCACGTCGTTGCCACCTCGGCCCCACAGTATGTCGTTACCAGCCAGGGCATCATAGTTATCGGCCGCGCCAGTGCCGACAAAAGTGTCGTTCCCGGTAGTTCCCTTGGTCGGGTCGGTCGGCGGTGTCGGTGGCTGGTCGATCCCGTCATGGGCCGCATGCCAGACCGCCTTGGCATTGGCCCAGTAATCGCGGGCCGCCTGGCCTTGAAGGACCGTCCAGCCGGCGGGCGGCATTGGATAATCGGACGGCAGCGGCGTGTCAGAGAGGTTGAGGTAGTAATTGCCGTGCGACTCGACCGTCTTGTCCCAGGCGTGCTGCAGCCGCCCCATGCCGTTGTGGTGCACGTCGGTGATCGCCACCACGCAGTCGATGAAGTGCAGGCTTGGCGAGATATCGTTAGCGCCTGTGCCGTTGTCGAGTTTGAACGGCGAGCCGTGGGTCATCTCGCCTTTGCGAAGGTATTCTTTCATGCCCAGAAGCATGCCATCCATGATGACCGTGTTGTTATGCCCATTCACTTCACCGTCACCAAGGCTCACTCCGGAAAACACGTTGTCAAACAGGGAATCCTTGATCGTGCCACTGATGACGTCATCGTCCTCGACCGCGTCGTCTCGGGAGTAGCCGACATAGCTGTCCTCGATGACGAAGTGGCCAGTGCCGCCGACACGAATGCCATCCCAGGGCTGGGTAACCGTCCAATCGTCGATGACAAAGTTGTGGGCTGAATTTATACGGACTGCGGCGGAGTTGACGTAAATGTTCTCCCAGTCGCCGGTTTGGGAGACGGTGCCGTTGATCGTGCCGCCAAAAACCAGGAGGTTGTCGCCGGGGTCGACGATCGAGAAGGGATAGCGGTTGATGGGGCTTCCCTGATTGGCGACGATCCACGAGGCGTCGGTGGCATCGATAGTGGTGTCGGCGGGCAGGCCGGATGCCTTATACTGGGTGTAGCCATAATCGCCGCTTAAGACAATGGTACTTGCCTGGGCCATGGTTGGCCACCTTTCACACCCCCGCCCTTTCCGCCAAGTGCCTGAAGCCGGAAAGGCCTCCATTCATCAGAACGCCCGTCAGCGGTATCGTGCAAATCACAAAATGTAACAGGTCCCGCACGGTGGCTCGTGCCGGAGAGGCGTCTGAAACCCGCCCCGGTCACGTTGCTCGAATGGTTGCGCTACAACGTCGAGTAGGCGACGGCTTGCGCCAGCGAAAGGCTAACACTGGTGACATCCCAGTTGTCACGCGATCGCGGAAGCCAACCGGCCATGCCAGCAGACTGTTAGGCCCGCGGCACCTGCATCAGGATGACGGTCCCGACGAAAGCAGAGTAGAGGGCTAGGTTCAATCAACCAGCGGGTGGTTCTGCTCGTCGTCGCCCGGCTCGGGCTGGCGTGATTGAGGATCGATCGCCCGAGCGCATCTCGATCACGCGATACCGCCTGCAGTCCGGCATGTCAGCGATCAATGACCTAATAAGGACAAAGACAATCAAGTGGGAGTGAACAGTTGAGGACATCAGCTAGCCATTAAAGCTGCGCCCATCCGCTTGGAATTCGACACGATCCACGCGCGCAGTTCCGGGCCGAAGGGCTTTTCCAGAGCTGCACGGTCCCAGGCAAGGAAATAGGCCTGAGACAATTTGAGCCGTTGATTGAAAGGTACGATGAGGCGGCCGGATGCGATATCCTCGGCAGCCATTGATAGCTGCGCCAGCACAACGCCTCTTCCGTTCGTCGCGGCATCGATAGCGGCGCTCGACAAGGAGAAGGCGACTTCACCTGAAGCCTTTTGGTACATCGCTCCGATGCTTGCTGCCCATTCCGTCCAACTGGGCGGTGAGCGGTGGTCGCGAGCCCATTCGATGCTGAGGAGTGGCAGGTCGAGAATGTCGGCGGGGTTGCGCACCGGGTGCCTTGCCAGCAGCGCCGGTGAGCATGCCGGCACCACCCAATCCGTGAACAGTTCGATATAGTGGTTGAAATCGCGATACTTCTCGCCGTACGAAATGCGGAAGTCGACCCCTTCAGTATCCAATCGGGGTTCCGTCTCCGCGCCGACCAGACGTACCGTCGCGCCCGGGTGTGCAATCTGCCAATCCAGCAATTGCGGGCCGATCCATTTGCTGGCCAGCGATGGCAGGCAGGAGATTGTCAGCGTGTTCGCGGACTGGGCGCGATCGATGATGTCTTGAGCCGCACGAATCTGGTCGAATCCGCGGGAAACCGCCGCGTGATACACGCGTCCCAGCGCTGTGAGGGCGACGCTTCTGCCGCGCCGTTCCAGCAGCCTGACCTCGAGGGCCTCTTCCGCTTTGCGTATCTGCTGACTGACCGCGCCAACGGAGACGCCAAGCTCGGTCGCGGCCGCCGTCATACTGCCGCGTCTGCCGAAGGCCTCGAAGGCCTGTATCGCACGCAGCGGCGGCGTCTTGTTCACCTGGGCAAGGATCCTGGGGTCATCTTGATTTAGTTTTTCTAAAATAGAACGCAGATGCAAGCCCTATGTCGTCCAGGATCCGCAAGATATTCGTTTGGGGGTTCACAAGCTGGGAGGACGCCATGTTTCTTCGAAACTGCTGGTACGTTGCCGCGTGGGACCATGAGGTCGCCGACCGGCTGGTGCCGACCCGGATTCTTGGCGAGGATATCGTCCTCTACCGCCGGACCGATGGCGTGGTAGCGGCGCTCGAAGACGCCTGTCCGCATCGCAAGCTGCCGCTGTCCATGGGTCGCATAAAGGGCGACACGGTCGAGTGCGGCTATCACGGCCTGACCTTCGACAGCACGGGGACCTGCACGCGGGTGCCGGGCGCGGAAAAGATACCCCATGTCGCCTGCGTCCGTTCCTATCCGATTGCCGAGCGCTACGGCTTGCTCTGGATCTGGATGGGCGAGGCGGCAAAGGCCGATCCCGACCTGATTTTCGCTGTCGATCACTGGGGCGACCCGGCATGGGGCGTCAACCGCGGCGAATCGATGGCGCTCGATTGCAACTATCTCTACATGACCGACAACCTGCTCGACCCCTCGCATGTGTCCTGGGTCCATCAGTCCTCCTTCGGTGGTGTCCAGGCCATGGAGGATGCGCCGCTCGAAACCACCGTGGGCGAAGACGGCGTAACGGTATGGCGCTGGGTGGTCGATGCCGCACCGGCGCCCTTCTATGCACCCTTCCTCAAATTCTCCGGCAATTGCGACCGCAAGCAGCACTACGAGGTGCGCTACCCGTCCAACGCGATCATCAAGGCGATCTTCGTACCGGCACGCACCGGCGGCGAAGGCAAGCCGCTGCACGAGGACGTGTTCCTCATGGACAGTTACAATTTCATGACGCCTGTCGATGAGAACCAGACGAAATATTACTGGTTCCAGATGCGCAATTTCGCTCCCGACGATCTGGAGGTGTCGCGCCGGTTCGCCACCTCCGTGCGCGGCGCTTTCGACGAGGACCGCACCGTGCTCAACGCGGTGCACAAGGGCATGGCCAACAAGCGCACGCCCAATCTCGATCTCAAGATCGATGTCGGGCCGCTGCGTTTTCGCCGCAACCTGGCCAAGCTGATCGCCAGCGAGAGCCAGCAATTGGCGGCCGCCGAATGAACGCATTCACCGCTCGCGACACCATCGCAAGAAGCGGGTTTCGCGACCTGAGGGTGGTTGCGAAGGTGCGCGAAAGCGCCATCATCACGTCGTTCCACATGGAGCCGGTCAATCCACTGGACTGGCGCGATTTCGAGCCGGGCCAGTTCCTGGTGTTCAAGATACCCGTACCGCACGCGGCAGGCGAAAAGGGATATGTGCTGCGCAACTATAGCGTCTCCTGTTCTCCGGCCAGCAAGGGTCGCTACCGGATCAGCGTGAAGCGGGAAGCAGCATCCGCGCCTGGCCTGCCTGATGGGATAAGCTCATGCTTCCTGCATGACCGGATCGACGTCGGTGACGTCCTTCAGGCCGAAGGGCCGCGCGGCGAGTTCGTGCTCGACAAGGCGAGCAGCCGTCCAGTGGTGCTGCTCAGCGGCGGCGTTGGGCTGACGCCGATGGTGTCGATGCTGCATGCGCTGGCTTCGATGCCGGACCGCCGCATCGTCTTCGTTCACGCTTGCGAGAATGGCGACGTGCATGCCTTGCGCGACGAGGTGAGCGGCCTTGTCGCGACACGGCCCGGCCTGTCCGCCCACTACTGCTATCGGTCTCCTTCCGAACGCGACAAAGCCAAGCAGCACTTCCACAGCGAAGGCATGATTTCGCGGGACGTGCTGCAACGCCTGCTGCCGATCGACGACTATGATTTCTATCTCTGTGGTCCGCCGCCGTTCATGCAGGCGATTTACGCCATGTTGCGAGCGCTTGGCGTGCCGAAGCACCGCATTGCCTACGAATTTTTCGGCCCGTCGACGGTGCTTGAGCCTGATGCATTTCGGACCTCGGCGGTTGTTGCGCAGCCGGCAAGGATCGTGCCGACAGACGAGGCGACGACCATGGAGTTCCGAAAATCGGGACTCAAGGCCATCTGGGACGGCTCCGCCGCATCGCTGCTCGACTTTGCCGAGGATCACGGTCTGAAACCGGAATTCAGCTGCCGGTCGGGCATCTGTGGCACATGCAAGTCGCGGCTGGTCTCGGGTGACGTCGCCTATTTCGAAGAACCGCTGGACGAGCTTGGGGCAGGCGAAGTGCTGCTGTGCTGCTCCAGGCCGAGCGGATCAATCGTCCTGGATATTTGACAAGATCGCGATGCCGCGTATGGGCGCGGGGAAACGGAAGTCGGAATTTGGAACAGTCGGTCAAACCAGTGTCGAGCCTGCCGCTCAATCCGCATATCGCCGCCTTGCCGCCCTACAATGCCGGCATGAACATAGCGATGGCGCGGGCGCTGAGTGGCCGCCAAGACATCGCCCGGCTGGCCAGCAATGAGAACCCGGACGGCTGTTCTCCCGCCGTCATGGCCGCATTGGCTTCGTCATCGTTCGAACCATGGCGCTATGCCGATCCGGCTTGCACGGCGCTGCGGGCAGTGCTTGGCGAAAGACTGGCGGTCGATCCCGGCCTGATCGTTGCCGGCAACGGCTCCGAGGAGATGATCGCCGCCATCTCGCGCGCCGTCCTGGTGCCGGGCGCCTCCGTCGTCACCACGGTGCCGAGCTTCGGCCTGCATGAGATAGAGCCGCTGGCAGTGGGGGCTGATGTCGTCAAGGTTGCGATGACGCCTGGAATGGAGTTCGACCTTGCCGCGCTGGAAACGGCGATTGCCGCCAGGCCACGGATCGTTTTCATATCCTCGCCATGGAACCCGGTCGGGCCGGGTCTCGACCATTCCGGCTTGCAACGGCTGATCGGCGCCGTGCGGCCAGGCACGCTTCTTGTCCTCGACGAAGCCTATTTCGAATTTGCCGATCCCGGTGCGCCGGACGGCATCGAGGTTCTGCGCGGTCACGGCATCGACCATGTGGTGCTGCGGACGTTTTCGAAGGCGTATGGGCTGGCGGGGCTGCGCGTCGGCTATGCCGTCTGTTCGAGCCTCGAACTGGCACGGGTGATCGCCGCTGCCAAGACGCCATTCAACGTCAACGCAGCGGCACAGACCGCCGCGATCGCGGCACTCGCCGACGAAAGCTGGATGAAGGCGTCGGCGAGCCGGGTCAGGGCCGAGCGCGTGCGCACAGCCACCGCTCTTGTTGGCCTTGGTTTCCGGGTTGCGCCGTCGCAGACAAACTTCCTGTTCTTCGACTGCAAGGGTGATAGTTCGAGCCTCGCCGCCGATCTTCTGAAGCAGGGGATTATCGTCAAGGCGTGGCGAGAAGCCGGCTACGAACGCTATCTGCGTGCCACCATCGGCTTGCCGGCGGACAATGACCGGCTGATTGCGGCACTTCAGGAATTGGTGGGACGATGACCGGCCTCGCGCCCCAAGGGCAAACGAACTGGATCGACCAGGCGGTGCCGTTGTCGTTTGTCGACGCGCTCCGCGATGTCGTCGGCGCTTCGAATGTGCGCACCGGAGAGGATACCGAGGCGATCGACCTTGGCTCGAATGGCGCGAATTGTGGCGCCGGCATCGTCGTTGCGCCTTTATCGACCGGTGAAGTCGCGGCGGTGGCGCGCATCTGTCACCAGAACGGGATCGCGATCGTGCCGCAAGGTGGAAAGACCGGCCTGGTCGGCGGCAGTGTTTCGCGGCCAGGCGAGATCGTCCTTTCGATGACGCGCATGAACCGCATCGAGCGGCTTGATCCTGTCGAGCGGGTGGCCGTCGTCGACGCCGGCGTTACTCTTGAAGCGCTGCAAGAGGCCGCGCGCGAACACCGGCTGGAACCGGGCATCGATCTTGCCGCGCGCGGCTCGGCAACGATCGGCGGCATGGTGTCCACCAATGCGGGCGGCGTGATGGCCTTTCGCAACGGCGTGATGCGCCACCGCGTGCTTGGCCTCGAGGCCGTTCTGGCCGACGGATCGGTCTATTCCGATCTCACCCGGGTGGTGAAGAATTCGGCCGGCTATGATCTGAAACATCTCTTCATCGGCGCCGAGGGCACGCTCGGCATCGTCACCCGCGTGGTCGTCAAGCTCGACCCTTCGCCGCTAGCCAGCGCCACCGCGCTTTTCGGGCTGCCATCGGTCGAGGCTGCTCTGCGGACCATTCGCCTGGCTCTTGAATCGGAGGCCGGGCATCTGCGCGCGGCCGAGGCGATGTGGACCTCGTATTTCAGTCTGGCCGCCGCCGCGCATGGATGGTCCGAACCAGGCGTGCCGCTCGACCAGCCGCTGTTCTTGCTGCTGTCGCTTGGCGGCGCGCGCGAAGAGGCGCTGCGCGAGGATTTCGAGCGGATTTATTCGGAAGTAATGGAGCGCTATCCCGAAGCGACCGGCATCATCGCCGGCTCGCGGCGGCAAGAGGACGACCTGTGGCGGCTGCGCGAGGACACCAGCGTGCTCTATCGCGCCCATCCCGATGCGCCTTCTTTCGACGTGTCGGTGCCATTGTCGGAAATTCCAGCATATCTCGACAGAATCCTGCCTAAGCTCGCTGCGATCGAACCCGGTCTGGCGCCCTATATCTTCGGACATCTGGCCGATGGGAACCTGCATATCATCCTCAACCGCCGGGGGCCTCTGGCGCCCGAAATTGCCGAGCGTGTCGAGGGTGTCCTGTATCAACAGCTCCGGGAGATTGGCGGTTCCTTTTCCGCCGAGCACGGTGTTGGGTCGAAGCGCATCCATTCCCTGCTGGCGACAGCCGACCCGACGAAGCTCGCCGTGATGGAGCGGGTGAAACGAGTGCTGGACGATCAGTCGATCATGAACCCCGACAAGGTGCTTCCCCGCGATGCCTGGTTCGTTCGGTCTTCCAGGCCATCTCATTCCGGCAGCTTTAAGAACGTGAGCAACCTCACCGATGAGTAACCCCATGCCGGAATCACAGGGAATGAACGGATTGACCGCCAGTCGTCCATTGGGATCGACGAAGCGCCATGACGAGCCGGCCCCGGCCTATGCCTCTGATTTCGGCGCCTTGCGCCAAGAATTTCGCCAAGCGGCCGAGCGGGCGGGCGCGGAGCTGTCTGAATATGTTCATCCGCTGAACGGGCCCGATGGCGGGCCGCTGGCGACGGATGTGGCACTGCTTGGCCGTCGCGACGCGCGCAAGCTGATCGTGCTCATTTCCGGCACGCATGGTGTCGAGGGGCCGTTCGGCTCGACCTGCCAGACCGCCTGGCTCGGCCAGAAGAACCTGCGGCGCTTGCCTGACGACATGGCGATCCTTGCCATCCACCTCATCAATCCCTGGGGCACGGCGTGGTCGCGGCGCGTCAACGAAGACAATGTCGACCTCAACCGCAATTTCATCGACTGGTCGGCCGGCGCTCCGGTCAACAATGGCTATGCCGGCCTTCACGACGCCGTGGCATACCGCGAATGGGCAGGGGCGGACCGTATAGCGGCCGACGAGAAACTCGCCGCAGCGCGCAAGAGGCTTGGGCATGCCGGGCTGGCAGCGATCGTCGAGGCTGGCCAGTATGAATTCGCCGACGGGATGTTCTACGGCGGTGGCGGGCCGGTCTGGTCGAACAGGACGCTGAACGAAATCCTGAAGGCTTTTGCCGGCGCGGCGCGCCAGGTCATCGTTTTCGACCTGCATACGGGGGCGGGGCCTTACGGCTATCCGGCTCTGCTTTCGGTGGCGAGTTCCGAGCATGCTGGCCTTGCCTGGGGCAAATCCATCTTCGGGCCGGCGCTCTCGACCGTGCTGACCGGCCCGGGCGCCAAGACCGGCACCGGCATCGCTGCGACTGCGACCGGCTATGTCTCCGACGCCGTCCGCAAGGCAATGCCGGACGCGCGCGTGCTGCCGCTTGTCGTCGAATGCGGCACGCTGGACGGCCCCTCGGTCATGGAAGCGGTGCAAGCCGACAACTGGCTGCATCTGTTCGGGAAGCTCGATTCGCCGCTGGGCAAGCGAATCCGGGAGACGCTGCGCTCGGCCTTCATTCCCGATGATCCGGATTGGCAGCGCACTTGCCTGTCCAGCAGCCTGCGCTATTTCGACCGTGCACTGGCCGAGCTACAGACTGTCGAGGTAGCCCAGGACGAGGCCATAAGGCGCGAACAGACGCCGCCAACCGCTCCGGCCCCTGTGGCCGATCCGAAGCCTGCTGATGAAGCGAAGATCACGACGCCGGCAGTGCAGATCGACGAGCTTCACAAGAGCTTCGGCTCGCTTCTGGTGTTGAAGGGCGTCAATCTCACCGCCCATGCCGGCGAAGTCATTTCCATGATTGGCTCGTCGGGTTCGGGCAAGAGCACGTTCCTGCGTTGCATCAATCTTCTGGAACAGCCGGATGGCGGCAAGGTCGCCATCGACGGCGAACTCATCAAGATGAAGCCGCTGTCGAACGGCCGTCTCGGGCCGGCCGACATGGCGCAGGTCGAACGCATCCGCGCCCGGGTCGGGATGGTGTTCCAGAACTTCAATCTGTGGCCGCACATGACGGTGGTGGAGAACATCATCGAAGCGCCCCGGCATGTGCTGAAGGAGCCTCGCGAGAAGGCCCTCGAACACGCGCATGCCCTGCTGAAGAAGGTCGGGCTCGCCGACAAGCATGCCCACTATCCCGGCCAGTTGTCCGGCGGCCAGCAGCAGCGGGCGGCGATTGCCCGCACGCTGGCGATGCGGCCCAAGGTCATCCTCTTCGACGAGCCGACATCGGCGCTCGACCCCGAGCTGGTCGGCGAGGTGCTGCGGGTGATCCGCCAACTGGCGGAGGAAGGCAACACCATGATCCTCGTGACGCATGAGATGCAGTTCGCGCGCGAGGTCTCCCACAAGGTTCTGTTTCTCCACCAGGGAAAGGTGGAGGAAGAGGGTGCGCCGGCGGAGCTGTTCGGCAGCCCGCGCTCGGAGCGTCTGCGCCAATTCCTGGCACGGACACTGTGAAGCAAGCCCTCGAAGCGTTCGGCTCGCACCGGACAACGGCAATGAAGATCAACAACAAGGGGAACTGATATGAAACTGAAAGTCTTGACGCTGCTCGCCTGTCTGGCGGGAAGCATGGGCAGCGCATGGGCGGCCGAAGGCGAGCTGTCCATTGGTACGGAAGGCGCCTACCCGCCATGGAGCATGTCCGACGCCAACGGCAACGTCACCGGCTTCGACGCCGATGTCGGCGCATTGCTATGCACCAAACTTGGCGTGACCTGCCATTTCGTGGTGCAGGCCTTCGACGGGTTGATCCCGGCGCTGAAGGCCAAGCGCTTCGACGTCATCATCTCGGGCATGTCGATCACCGCCGATCGCAAGAAGGAGATCAACTTCAGCGTCGGCTATGCCGAACTGGCCAACATGTTCGTCGCGGCCAAGGGTTCTGATCTCGCCGCCATCACCGACGTCGACACGCTGCTGAAATCGCTCGATGGCAAGAAGGTCGGCGTGCAGGCTGGCACCACGCACGCGCATTTCCTCGAGAAGCGTGCGCCGAATGCCGACCTGAAAACCTACGACACGCTCGATCAGATGCAGATCGACCTGGCGAGCGGCCGTATCGACACGGCTTTCGCCGATCAATCCGCCTTGCAGGATTTTCTGGACAAGCCGGATGGCAAGAACTTCCAGCTGATAGGTGTTGAGATAAAGAGCACGTTCGACCCGACGCTTGGCGAAGGCATCGGCGTCGGCATCGCGCAGGACAACACCGAGCTCAAGGCCAAGATCGACAAGGCGCTTTGCGAGTTGATCGCCGACGGCTCGGTCGGCAAGGCCAGCCAGAAATGGTTCAAGACGGACATTTCCCGGCCCTGCAAATAACGCCTTGGAATTCTGGCATGCGCCCGGACAGCCGGGCGCATGCGTCTCATTGGCACGACAGACTAGGGCAACTCGGATGGAATTCGGTCTCTGGCAAGTTTGGGAAGCGGGTTGGGTGACCGTCATCCTGCGTGGCGCGGCGATCACAATCCTTGTGGGTTTCGTCAGCATGGCGGCCGGTCTGGTGATCGGCATTGTCTGCGGGCTGATCAAATGGGCCCGGATATTTCCACTTTCGCTGGTGGTCGATGCTTATACGTCGCTTGTGCGTGGCGTGCCCGAACTGCTTATCATCTACCTGCTGTTTTTCAGTTCGGTTGAATTCGTGACCAAGGTCGTGACTGCCTTCGGCTATGCCGGAGTTGCGGAAAGCGGTTATGCGTTCGTCATCGCGGTCATCGCCATCGGCGCGATCTCCGGGGCCTATTCGACCGAGGTCGTGCGCGGGGCGCTCGGCGCCATCCCCAATGGGCATATCGAGGCAGCTCGAGCGCTCGGGCTGCCGGGCGCACGCATCTTCCGCCGCATCATCGCCCCGCAGATGCTGCGCATCGCCGTTCCCGGCATCAACAATGTCTGGCAGACGACGATCAAGGACACCGCTTTGGTTTCCGTGGTCGGCCTTCAGGAGTTGATGCGCATTTCCTTCATCGGCGCCAACTCCACCCGCCACCCGTTCATCTTCTACTTGATTGCGGCGGTGGTTTATCTCGCCATCACGCTTGTAAGCCAGGCCGGCTTCGACGGGATCGAACGCCTGCTCAGGCTACGGACGAGAAAAGCAGTATGATAGACCTCATCCAGCTTGCGGTTCCCGTTCTGCTCAAGGGCATGTGGGTCACAGCCGCGCTGACCTTCGTTTCGGTGCTGATCGGCTTCAATCTGGGCCTCGGACTGGCGCTTATGCGGCTGTCGTCGAACTGGCTCCTGTCGGGCTTCGCCAAATATTACAGCAACGTCTTTCGCGGGACCCCGCTGCTGGTGCAGATCTTCCTGTTTTACTACGGGCTCGGCCAGCTTTCGCTGATCAAGGACAACGCGGTTTTGTGGTGGGTGATCAGCGACGGATCGCGTTGCGCCGTCCTGGCACTCGCGCTGAATACGGCCGCTTACACATCCGAGATACTGCGCGGCGGATTGATGTCGGTTCCGGTCGGTCTCGTCGAGGCGGCCCAGGCATGCGGCATGTCGCGCATGCTGCGGTTCCGCCGCATCGAGTTCCCGCTCGCCATCCGCCAGGCGCTGCCGGCGTATGGCAATGAGCTTATCCTTGTGGTGAAGGGCACCAGCCTCGCCTCGACGATCACGGTGCTCGAAATCACCGGCTACGCCAAGCGGCTGATGAGCCAGACCTTCGCGATCTTCGAGATTTTCGCAATTGCTGGCGTGCTCTACCTCGTGATCAATCTGCTGCTGATCGCGATCATCCGATCCATCGAGCGTTCTCTGACCAGGCATGAGTCGTCCTCCAGCCAGAAATCGACCGCACTCAAATCGATCTGACGTCTCATGACGCTGTCTAAAGCTCATTCCTCGCGATCTGGCCGCCTTCATTAGCCTTGGCGGGCAAGCATGACGGATCGCCCACCATAGCTGTGGCGCTGACGGCTATGTCAGTCGCTTTTTCTTTCGCAGTGCCCACGATTGGGCCGGGCGTGGGTTATCTCTCTCGGAGGCGTCAGGCAGGCTCCGCGAGCCGTCACCTGTGCACTAGGCCGTGAACTCATGCCGCTCTGGCTTCGAATATTAACTGTTCCCCAAAGTTGGGCGTTGACGCTTCGTCTCCAGTAGAGTTAATAATCTCCTAATATAAGCATCGTCTAAATCTCTTGATCGGAAACCGAGGATTTAGGGGATATAATCGGGGTAGGGAGACGTAGCGCAGCGACCAACGTCGCCGCCGCCGCCATCATGCAATCATCATCCGCTAGCTCCAGCCGGCTCTTCTTGCCCGGCAGGCGCGGTGATGGCGCACTGCACTTCCAACCCAGTTGTGTGCCGATTTTTGGGATCGACGCTCGGACAGGGCGTGGTCGTGCAGGGCTGTCAACAAACAGGCGTAGGGGCGTCTGTCAGGGAAAAAGGGGTTGAAAAATGGCTACTCAGGTCACCGGTGCCGGCGGCACCACGACGTCGTTCTCCAATACACCGCAAGCAAACAATGACGTTTTCAATCTCACCGAGGATACGGTCGTCCTCGCTTCAGGTTCGCAAACCATCATAGTTCTCGATGTGATGGCGAACGATCAGGGTGGAAACGCGAAGTCCCTCTTTTCGGTGGACGATGGGATTTCCGCATCGACGGCCACGAAGCAATACGCCCCCATCGACCTGACGACTCAGGACGTTCAGGCGACCGGCATTTCAGCCTGGGAAAGCATCGGCGGCGGGGTTTCCATCCGCATCAACAACGGCAAGGTCGAGATGGACCTTAGTGGATATCTGGCGGCGCATGGCTTCGCCAGCCTGCAAGCCATGGGTGCGGGCGACCAGATCAACGAGACCTTCACCTATGCGATCAAACTCGGCAACGGAACGCTGAGCTGGGCCAGCGTCTCCGTCAATATCCAGGGCACCAATGACGGCGCGATAATCACCGCCGTCCCGGGCGCGGACACGACCGTGGTGGAGGCCGGCGGCGTTGCCAATGGCACGCTGAATGATCCCAACGCGCATGGACAGTTGATCATCACCGACCCCGATGTCGGCCAGGACCATTTCCAGGCTCCCCCAAGCCTTCAGGGCACTTATGGCACCTTCACCTTCAATACGACAACCGGTGTGTGGGCCTATACGCTGAACCAGACCCTTGCCGATCCGTTGACGCAGGGCCAGCCCGTTACAGATACTCTGACCGTGAAGTCAGCTGACGGAACGGCGAGTTATAACATCGTCGTGAATATTACTGGCACCAATGACGCGCCGGTTGCGATTGCTAACGTCAATTCGGTGAAAGAGGACACCGCGCCCAATCCGGTGAGCGGCAATGTGCTTTCCAACGACACCGATGTCGACAATGGCGACACGCATAGCGTCAGCGCCGTCAACGGCTCGGCTGGCAATGTCGGCAACGACCTGGTCGGCACCTATGGCACGCTGCATCTCAACAGCGACGGCAGCTACAGCTATACGCTCGACAATGGCCTGGCCTCGGTGCAGCAGCTTGCCGAAGGCGCCACCGTCACCGACGTCTTCAGCTACACCAATGCCGACAATCACGGCGGCTCTTCGTCCGCCAACCTGACCATCACCATCACCGGCACCAATGACGCGCCGGTGGCGGTGGCCGACATCAATTCGGTGAAAGAGGACACCGCGCCCAATCCGGTCAGCGGCAATGTGTTGACCAACGACACCGATGTCGACACCGGCGACACCCACAGCGTCACCGCCGTCAATGGCGTGACCGGCAATGTCGGCACCGATGTCACGGGCACCTACGGCACGCTGCATCTCAACAGCAACGGCACCTACACCTACACGCTCAACAATAGCCTGGCCTCGGTGCAGGCGTTGGCCCAGGGCGCCAGCGTCACCGACGTCTTCACCTACACCAATTCCGACAACCATGGCGGCTCATCGACCGCCAACCTGACCGTCACGGTGAACGGCACAGACGACGCCAGTGCAACGTTGATTTCCTCCGTCGTGGACGGCAAGCAGGGAAACAACGCCACGCCAAGCACCGTGACAATAACATTCACGTCGGCTGTCACCGCGAATTTTGCAAATCTATCGGACGTGATGCACGTCACCGGTTTGCCGAATGTCAGCGTGATCGCGGGGTCGGGAAGCTTCAATGCAGCCCACACTCAGTATACGTTCCAAGTCGACAAAGGCGCGGGGAGCAACAACGGATCGTCCTACACGCTTAATATCGACAGCGGAGCATTCACGGACACCACAGGGCATACAAACGCAGCGAAAACCACGTCAGGACTCAAACCCGCCGGCACCTCCGGCGAGCCCATCAACCTCGCCCTCACCGACCCCTCACATGAAGGCGCACTCATCACCGTCACCGTGAAGGACGTTCCCTCAGGCTGGACCATCGACGGCGCGACGCACAACGCCGATGGATCCTGGACGGTGCAGACCAACGACCTGCACGGGCTGACCGTGACCACCCCGGCAGACTTCACCGGGGCAGCCGTGCTCGACGTCCAGATGAGCTGGATCAACGCCGACGGGACCTTGGGCACTGCGTCGATCGCCGATAATGTCGAGGCCTACGCTCCGGGATCGCCGATCTTTGCCTGGTCCGGCGACGACGTGCTGACCGGCTCGCACGGCAACGACCTCTTCGTCTTCTCGCAGCCGATCGGCGCCGACACCGTGCACAATTTCGACGCCGCGGCCGACCAGATCGACCTCATCGGCTACAGTGGATTGGCAGACTTTGCCGACCTCCAGACGCACATCGCCGACGATGCCAATGGCAATGCGGTGATCGCGCTCGGCGACGGACAGTCGATCACGCTGGACGGCGTGCATTCGGGCGCACTCACGGCAAGCAATTTCGTCTTCGACCAGACACCGGTGGTCAACAATTCAGGCACCATGACGATCGGCGACGGCGCGTTGCTGCCGCTGAGCGGCATCATCAACAACAGCGGCCTGATCTCGCTCGGCTCGACCGGCAGCGATACGCTGCTGCAGGTTATCCAGCACGGCGTGACCTTGCAGGGAGGCGGGCAGATCCTGTTATCCGACAGCGCCGCCAACATGATTTCCGGCACCGGGCCGGATGTCACTCTCGTCAACGTCGACAACACGATCTCGGGCGCCGGCCAGCTGGGCGGCGGCATGCTCAGCCTCGACAATAGGGGGACCATCATCGCCTCCGGCTCGAATGCGCTGGTCATCGATACCGGAGGCAGTGTCGTCACCAACTCCGGAACGCTGGAAGCAACGGGTTCGGGCGGGCTGACGATCACCGGCGGCCTGGCGAATTCGGGCATGCTCTGGGCCAATGGCGGTGACATCGTAATCCATGGCCAAGTCACCGGCGACGGCGATGCCACCATCGGCAACTTGTCGAAGTTGGAGTTCGGCGGCGCCTCGTCGACGGACGTCACCTTCGGACACGACGCTGCCGGCACGCTGCAACTCGACGATTCCTTCGACTACAGCGGACGCATCGGCGGCATCACCAATGATGACCGACTGGACCTCGGCGATATCCTGTTCGGTGCGGGAACGACGGCCGTCTATCAGGCAAACCAGGATGGCAGCGGCGGAACGCTGACCGTTTCGGACGGCACCCATGGCGCCGCATTGCATCTGGTCGGCAGCTATGATGCGAACGCCTTCAAGCTTGCCGACGATGGCCAGGGCCATACCGTCGTTTCGTACAGTCCGGCGGAATTCACGCTGACCGGCATCGGCAGTGGGGCGATTTCGAGCGACTTGGTGGTGTGAGCGAAAAGGGCCGCCGGCTGCGGCGGCTCCCTTGACCTGACGAGTATCGAGTGGGGTTCTGGAAGTGGATAGCAAGTCTCGAATTGTGAAGGATGCGCTTCGGGCATGCCGCCGCTATTTCCTGGTTGCGGCGGCATTCAGCCTGGCGATCAACCTGCTTTACCTCGCCTCCCCACTCTACATGCTGCAGATCTACGACCGGGTTGTCACCAGCGGCAGCGAAACCACGCTGGTGATGCTGACCCTGGTGTTGCTGGCGGCGTTCCTTTCGCTGGCCGGTCTCGACCTTGTCCGCGCCTGGATCCTGACGCGTGCCAGCGCCCGGCTCGACCGGTTGCTCTCGGCAAGGATCCTCGCCGCGTCCGTGGAAACCCCATCGCCCGGCTCCTCGCCGAGCCAGCCGATCCGCGACTTCGATACGTTCAGGCAGGTCATCACCGGCAGCGGCATCCACGCCCTGTTCGATCTGCCATGGTCGCCCATCTACATCGGCATCATCTTCCTGCTGCATCCTTGGCTCGGCTTCTTCGCGCTCGGCTGCTCGCTGCTCTTGATCGGCATGGCCGTGCTCAACGAGTATCTCGTGCGCTCGCCGCTGAAGCAGGCCAACGAGCTGGCGACGAACAACTATAACTTCACCGAGATGAGTCTCAGGAACTCGGAAGTCGTTCGCGCCATGGGGATGATCGACGGTCTCATCCGCCGCTGGGGGCGCGACCGCAACTTGGCGCTGCGGCGCCAGGCGGAGGCAAGCGACCGCGCCGCCCTGATGTCGGGCCTTATCCGGTTCCTGCGGCTCACCATGCAATCGCTGATCCTCGGCCTCGGCGCCTATCTGGTGATCGAACGGCAAATTACCGGCGGCACCATGTTCGCGGCGAGTCTCCTGCTGGGCAGGGGGCTGCAGCCTGTCGAGCAGATCGTCGGCCTCTGGCGCAGCCTGATCCTGGCGCGGGCTGCCTTGGCAAGGGTCGAGAAGCTGGTCGACGG
>NZ_RZSJ01000589.1:0-3734 GCF_003998025.1 Mesorhizobium sp. M8A.F.Ca.ET.021.01.1.1 | reverse complement strand
GAAACAGATTGTATTCGAATACACCGGCGGCGACGGGGCCGCCGAGCGCAAACGCGCCGGCAGTGGTGGTGGCGCCGTTGGTCGCATCGACCACCTGGATGCCGTTGCCGGTCGTCAGGGCGCCAGGCCCGTCAACATTCGTCACAAGAATGCTGGTCGAGCCACTCCCCGCGCCATTCTCGATAACAAGCCGATCGGAGGGAGAATTGTCGGTGCCAAGGAAGGTGTTGAGCAAAAGACGACCATCCTGGCCGACGTAGTTGCCGTGGATCGTGAACGTGTCATGCAGGGAGGTTCCGGTGCCGGGCGCCGGCGAATCATTCGTTAGGTCGATGGCCCCGGCATTGTTCACCGTGACCAGCTGCGACGAATCGAACGGCACGACCCCATAACCGAACGAATTGCCCGCCAGGACCGAACTGGTGGAATCGATAGAGAGCGTCCCAGTTCCTGTTTGCGTGTCGCCGAGCGTCAGAACGCCCGTCGTAAAGATGAACCTCAGCTGCGACCGGTTGGTGAGCCTGAAGTCTTCCCAGTTGACAATATTCGTGGGTTGGTCGCCCTGCTGAGCACCCTGGTCGTTGGTGGTATGGTCCCAGGTAAGCGTGTCGGTCCCCAAGCCGCCGTCGATGATCTTGCCGGCGGTCAGGTTGTTTTGCGTGAGACGGACAAAAAGGGCAGTGTCATCGCCATCGCCCATCTGCACGGTCGCTGCGACATTGCCGACGATCCACCTGAAGTTGTCGTTACCCGAGCCCATGTCGACGGAAGTCTGAACATCTCCCGCGGCCAGATCCAGTACATCATCTCCGGCGCCGAGGCTGATCGAGCCGGCGAAGAACCCGAGGTTGATGACGGCATCGTTGGAATTGCCCGTGCTGGTGACGCCGTTCTGAACCTGACCGTCGGCAAAGTTGATGATGTTGTTGACACCCGACCCCGCAAGAAAGACGCCCCCGTCGATCAGGCCATGGTTGTTTAGCTGGAAGGTGCCGTTGTCGGTCGCGCGAACTGCATTGTCCAGCACCCCTGCGTTGTTCAAGGTGAAACTGGTGTTGCCTATAGCGATCACATCGGCGTTGGCCGTGCCTAGATTGTTGAACGTGCTTGTGCCCGGTCCCTCAATCGTGACGGGAGCGTTGAAAACCGCCGTGGAATCGGCATTGACCGTGACCGACAACCCCGCGGACGTGAAGCCGCTATTGATTTGCCCCCTGCATTCAATAATCAGGGTACCGGGAGGCGCTTCCACGCAGGCGGCAAAAGCCCGCAGATCGCTCAGGCAAAGAAGCGAGGCGGACGCAACAGACTGAAGAAGCATGTTACGAACCGTCAGAGGGTTTCGGCAACCTCGCTTGGCTGCGCGCTGATCGGGAAATCGGGCCGAGGTCCTCTCGGATCCGTTGGCCGCGTTCATGCGCTCGGCGGGATGAGTTCGAACGGCTTTCAAATAGGCAATTCTGGACGTGCGAAACCGCTCAGCCATAGGTCAATCCATAACAGCCGCGCACCCCGGTACAGACGTTGGTTTGCATCGTCAGGATTGTCAATCTCATGAAATTGTCGAGAATGATTACTGGAATTGACGTGTCATATGTGCAACATTGGCCTCTGGTCGTATATGATCTCAGATCAAGCAAAGATTACGACGAAGCACTGCCGCCCGAGAGACCACGTTAATCTTCCTCGCATTGTATCGCGCCGGAACTGCCTGGTGGCCAGACATCAAGCTTTGCCGACGGGGTTCGCAATGCTCCTGAGTCCATGATTTAGCTCAGGCCGCGAGACTTAAAGCGCAACAATCGCTGTTAGTTGCGGTGCGGGGTGGCTCTCCGGCGGCGCGGATTTTGGTCGGGCAGAATTGGAATGGACTCAAGCGGGACGCGATGTGGCCGCTTTCGCGTTGCGATCGCGCCCGCCATCATTTGAAAGGATCCTACAAATCCAGAAGCCGTGGGCGGTTGCCCTGATTGACCGGGTGCACCGCTTCCGGCGTGGCGTGGCCTATTGGCAGGACGATTTGCGCCAGATCTTTGTTTTTATGCATGTCGTCTTCCCAAAACGAGGTCACTTTTGGGCGACATGCACTAGTCGCAGACCATGCGAACCCTTTGGCCGGGTGCGCTCACGTTCCTGCATGCCAATTGTTTTTCGGAGTCCGATGACTGCGGAGGCGGCGGTGATACCTTGGTCTGATACCGCCTGTGCACGGCAGGCTTGGCTCTGCGGTCGGAAACCCGCCCGGGTTGCTGGGGCGGTCCCGGAAAGGCGCCAGTGTCGACCTGAGGCTGGTAGTCGATATTGGGCGGCGGCCGGTCCCAGATCCGCCTGGCGTCGAGCGGTCGTGGGATAATGACCGTGCCGTCATAGCTGCGCGAGCAGCCGCCGCCGAAAAGCAGCGCCACGCCCAGCAAGAAAGGCCCTATCCGTCCATACATTAGCACCACCCCTGCGCATGCTTATAGCGCGGCCTTGCTCCACGCCACAACCGGACGGAATAACGCAGCAGGAACAGGCCGGTTGCGCCGTTAAGGTTAGCGGATCGTTAATGCTTCTGCGGCACATTCCGCCGACGAACCGCGGAGGGAGGGTTCGGCCTTGATTTTCGGGGTGGGGACAGCATGGCGGAAGTGGACGAAGCAATCGGCGCGCGCGGCAAGCGCGACCCCGGCAAGGCCGCCGCGCATGGCGGCGACGGATCATCCGGCGTCGACATGGATGGCGCCGACGTGCTGCGCCAACTCGTCGAAGCGGGCTCGGACTGGATTTGGGAAACCGATGCGGAACTGCGCTTTTCCTGGCTTTCACAAGGCTACCAGGCGGCGACGGGTATCGATCCGGCTGACGTGCTCGGCCGGTTCCGCTTCGATTTTCTCAATCAGGTCCTGAAGGGCAACCGCAGCGCGGCAGGCCATCTGGAGGATTTGCAGGCGCACCGGCCGTTCCGCGACTTCGTCTACGAACTGAAGGGCGGCCGCCCCGACTGCCGCTGGGTGCTGACTTCAGGCTTCCCGCGTTTCGACGGCGACGGAAAATTTGCCGGCTATCGCGGCATGGGCCGCAACGTCACCGCGCTGGCCAGCGCCTTCGAGGGCATGGAACCGCCGGTTGGCGGCGAGCCAGTCCGGCATCTTGCCGATCTCGAGCGGACGATGGACGCCATGCATATGGGCGTCGTGCTTCTGGACGCCAGGCTCGACACACTGATCGTCAACAAAGCCTATCGCGATCTCTCCAGGATTCCGGATGGGGCCGTGACCGTCGGCGCGCCGTTCAGCCTGTTGATGGAACTCAACCGCCGCAACGGCATCTATGGCGACATCGACGAGAAGCAATGGCAGCGCTACCTCGCCACCCGCGTCGAGGAGATCAGGGCCGGTACCGTCGCGCCTCGGGAGTTTGCCCACGCCGACGGGCGGACCATGATGTTCTCCGTCACGGCTCTGTCGGGAGGCAAACGCCTGTTGACCTACTATGAGGTCACCGAGGTCAAGCGGCGTGAAGCCGAGATCGAGAATGCCAACGCCAAGATCGCCGAGACTTTCGCCAATCTGCGCACCATGGTCGATCAGATGCCGATCGGTGTTCTCGTCCTCGATGCCGACATGCGTGCCGAGGTCATCAACCGCGCCTTTTACGATTTCTGGCAGATCGACGCCCGGCGCGCCGAGACCGGCTGCAGCTTCCGCGAGCTGATGGACGCGAGCCGCGACATCGACCCGTATGGTTCGGAC
>NZ_RZSJ01000588.1:0-3768 GCF_003998025.1 Mesorhizobium sp. M8A.F.Ca.ET.021.01.1.1 | reverse complement strand
CCCCAGGTCGACATCCTGATTTCGCCGAATTCCACGGGGTCGCCGACCGCGGTGCCTTTCTCGCTGACGCAGGTGCCGAAACCAGGATGGATGGCGCTTTCGTGGACCCCGGCGCAGCGCAGGCCGGTGCCGCAGGTCCAGTCCTTGAAGCTTTCATCCTCGCCGCGATAGCAGATCGAGCCCCAGCCATTGTAGAGATCGGTGCCTTTCAGCGCTTCGGCGTATTTCCGGTCCGGACGGGCGGCGAAGCCCCTGGTGAAATCGGGATGGCCGCCGGCGGCGAATTCCTCGACGATGGCGCGGCGGCGCGGCAGGTCGGCGAAGAAGACGGCCGAGCCCGGCACGAAGACGGCATTGCGGCGCGGTTCGCCGGCCGGGTCAGCGCCGGTGTAGTGGAAGCCGGCAATGCCATGCGTCTGGTGGCAGCCGGTGCAGGACATCTCGTTGAGGCGCAGGTTGAAGCCGGCGACCGACTTGATGGTGGCGAGTGTGTTGCCGCTGGCGACATAGTCCTTCAACGCCTTGTCGATGTCGGCGTCGTCGACCAGCCCATACACGATGTTGTTCTGCGAGCGGCTCAACCCGCCGGGTGCCACCGAGACGGCGCTCTTGGCCAGGAATTTCTCGTCGACGACCAGCCGGCCATGGTCGAGATCGTAGATGTTGCGGTCGGTGAGCAGCCATTTGGCGAAGGCTGGCCTGTCGGCCAGCACCGTCGCCCGGTCGATCTCGTTTTCCATCCTGGCTTCATAGAAGCTTGAAATGGCCGGATCCCATTTGAAGATCTTCAACAGGTACTCGGCATGGCCGCCGAAATCGCGCCGCGTCGACGCCGACAGCCTGAGCACCTGCATGTTGAGCTCGAGCCGCATGATCTGCGAGGAATTCAGCATGGCGCCGGACAGCGGGCCTTCGTCGGAGCGCAGCCAGGTGGCCAATTGCTCGGGTGGCAAGTCCTTTCGACCGGCGGCCAGCCAGCGCCGGGCGACGTCCGCGCAGGACGCGTCGGTGGCGCTGGGAAGGTCCTTAGAAGCGCGGCCCTGCGCCTTCCCAGGCTTGGCGTTGAAGACCAGGCTCATGGTCAGCGGCAGGCGCGATGAAATGCGCTGGCCGGGCTTGCCGTTCGCCGGTTTTTCCTGGACCGAATAGTGGAAGCGGTAGATCAGCCGGATCTCGCCGCATTCGGTGTGGCCGAGATAGCCTCGGTCCATGCGGTTGACGACGCCGGTGAGGTCGAGCGTCGAGCCGTCGTCATCGATGTATCTGGGATTGAATTTCTGGCTGGTGTCGTTCGATTTCGCCATGGCCGCGACATAGGGGTCGGGGCTGGTCTTGGGCTCTTCTGATATCTCGCGCTTGACCGTGTCGCGCACCGTGGCCAGCGCCGGCACCGAAAACAGGCCGCGATTGTCGACGTCGCGGGTGAGGCCGAGGGCGGGGCCGAGCAGGCGGCTGATCGACAGGCCGCCACGCTCCAGCGCTTGCAAGGTGGCGGGATCGGTGACCGCGACGCTGGAATCGAGCGTCACCGCGCCGGCATTTGCAAGCCCAAGGCACAGCACCAGCAGCGACAGGAAACCTGCGATCGTCCTCAAGCCTCGAACCCCTCCGATCCCGGCGATGCTACAGGCCTTGCGCGCTCCCGGCCAGTGCGGTGAAACGGCCACCCAGCGCCGCCGCCCTCACGAAAAATGCTGTGACTTGGCGCAACCATTACGATAATTGTTTGTTGGATTGAGCCGGCCTGCCGGAACAACGGGAAAGTTTGCAGCGAGGAGTTGCCATGCTCTGGAGAGGCCGTCGTCAGAGTGACAATATCGAGGACGACCGCAGCGACAGTGGCGGCGGCGGGATCGGTGGCGGCGGCGGTCAGTTCCAACTGCCCATCGGCGGCCGGACGGGTGGCGGCGGCAGTATCATCCTCGTCATCCTTGTCGTCATCGCCGGCTGGTATTTCGGCTTCGATCCCTCGGCGATCCTGGGCGGTGGCGACGGCGGCCTGCTGCCGGGCGGCGGTGGCCAGATCACGGACAACAGCGGCGGTGGTCAGGATAGCAGCGCGGGTAGCCCGGCCAATGACGAGATGAAGCAGTTCGTGGCGACCGTGCTCGCCGAGACCGAGGACACCTGGACGGGCATCTTCAAGTCGCAAGGCCTGACCTATGAGGACCCCAAGCTGGTGCTGTTTTCCGGCCAGGTCCGCTCCGCCTGCGGTTTTGCTTCCGCCGCGGCCGGACCGTTCTATTGTCCTGGAGATCACAAGGTCTATCTCGACATGACCTTCTTCCAGCAGCTCGACCAGCAGTTCGGCGCTTCCGGCGAGTTCGCCCGTGCTTACGTCATCGCGCATGAGGTCGGCCACCACGTACAGAACCTCACCGGCATCATGGGCAAGTTCGACCAGATGCGCCAAGGCATGAGCGAAGTCGATGCCAACCAGCTGTCGGTGCGCATCGAACTGCAGGCCGACTGCTTCGCCGGCGTGTGGGCGCACTACACCGGGCAGAAGGGCATATTGGAGCAGGGCGACTTCGAAAGCGCGCTGAACGCGGCCAAGCAGATCGGCGACGACACGCTGCAGAAGAAGATGCAGGGCTATGTCGTGCCGGAAAGCTTCAACCACGGCACCTCGCAGCAGCGGCAGACCTGGCTGACGCGCGGCTACAAGAGCGGCAAGCTGTCGGACTGCAACACCATGAGCGGGCCGCTCTAAGCAGTCGTTTTCGGAAAAAGACCTGACGGCGAGACGCCGTCAGGGAGTGTCAGGATCAAAGCTTCCTGCCTGTTCCCTCACTGTTCCTTTTTGCTTGCTCGCCTATAAGGTGCGTCCGCCCGCGCCCCAGGACGGCCAGAGGAGCTTGACCATCATGATCGACCCCAAAACCGCCAGGCGGGGCCTCGCGCTCGTCTTCACGACGCTGCTGCTCGACATTATCGGCTTCGGCATGATCATGCCTGTGCTGCCGGCCTTTCTCAGGGAGTTGACCGGCGTCGGCATCAGCGAAGCGGCGATCGAGGGCGGTTGGCTGTTCTTCGTCTATGCGGCCATGCAGTTCTTCTTCGCGCCCATCATGGGCGGCCTGAGCGACCGGTTCGGACGGCGGCCGATCCTGCTCGCCTCGGTGCTGACCTTCTCCATCGACAATCTGATCTGCGCCATTGCCTGGTCCTATCCGATGCTGTTCATCGGACGTGTGCTGGCCGGCATTTCGGGCGCCAGCTATTCGACGACGTCGGCCTTCATCGCCGACATTTCGAACGACGAGAACCGGGCGAAGAATTTCGGCCTGCTCGGCATTGCCTTCGGCGTCGGCTTCGTCATCGGGCCGGTGCTGGGCGGCCTGCTCGGCACGTTCGGCCCGCGCGTGCCGTTCTTTTTCGCCGCCGGGCTCGCCTTCGTGAACTTCCTGATCGCGATGTTCTTCCTGCCCGAGACGCTCGATGAAAAGCACCGCCGCCGCTTCGAGTGGAAACGCGCCAATCCGGTCGGCACGCTCCTGCAGATGCGCCAGTACCAGGGCATAGGCTGGATCGGGCTGGTCTTCTTCCTGATGACGCTCGGCCACATGATGTATCCGGCGGTGTGGTCGTTCGTCTCGAACTACCGCTATGGCTGGAGCGAGCAGCAGATCGGCTTCTCGCTCGGCGCCTTCGGCCTGTGTGGCGCGATCGTCATGGGCACGGTGCTGCCGCGCGTCATCCCCAGGCTCGGCGAGTGGAGAACGGCGGTCATCGGCCTGACGTTCACCGCGGCCAGCGCCTTCGGCT
>NZ_RZSJ01000587.1:0-3778 GCF_003998025.1 Mesorhizobium sp. M8A.F.Ca.ET.021.01.1.1 | reverse complement strand
CGTCTGTTCGACATAGCGCGGAAACACGCCCTCCGGCGCAGGCAGCTGCGTGCCGGACACAAGCGCATGGTCGGCGTGGACATGCACGAAATCGCGGCTGTCCGCCGGCACCGCCAGGAGGTCGAGCAGCTTGCCGGCCGAGCCCGGAATGAAGGGCTGGCATAGAACCGCCACGCGCCGGACCACTTCGGCCGTCGTCCACAGCACCGTTTCCATGCGCTCCGGATTGGTTTTCTTGAGCGCCCAGGGTTCCTGCCCGGCGAAATACCGGTCCGCTTCCGCAACCACGCCGAAGATCGCCGCCAGTGCCAGATGGATGCCTTGCTCAGCCATTGCCTTGCGCGCGGTGACGAGGGCGTCGATCGCCTGATCCAGGATCACCTTGTCGGCTTCCGCCATATCGCCGCGCTTCGGCACCACGCCGCCGCAATTCTTGGCGATCATCGACAGCGAGCGCTGCGCCAGATTGCCGAGACCATTGGCCAGATCCGCATTGGTGCGGTTGACGATCGCTTCATGGCTGTAGCTGCCGTCCTGCCCGAACGGCACTTCGCGCAGGAAGAAGTAGCGCACCTGGTCGAGGCCGTAATGGTCGACCATGGTGAACGGGTCGATGACGTTGCCGACCGATTTCGACATCTTCTCGCCGCGGTTGAACAGGAAGCCGTGGCCGAAGACACGCTTCGGCAGCGGAATGCCGGCCGACATCAAAAAGGCCGGCCAATAAACCGCGTGGAAGCGCACAATGTCCTTGCCGATGATGTGCGCATCGGCCGGCCAAAAACGCCAATTATCAGCCTTTTCATCGGGATAGCCGACGCCGGTGATGTAGTTGGTCAGCGCGTCGACCCACACATACATGACATGCTTTTCGTCGCCAGGTACCGGCACGCCCCAGTCGAATGTGGTGCGCGAGATCGACAGGTCCTTCAGTCCCGACTTGACGAAGCTCATCACCTCGTTGCGTCGCTCGGCCGGGCCAATGAAGTCGGGCTGGCCTTCGTAAAGCGCAATGAGCTTGTCCTGATAGGCCGACAGCCGGAAGAAGTAGCTCTCTTCCTCGACCCATTCGACCGGCGTTCCCTGCGGCCCGTAGCGGACATTGTCGGGACGGACCTCGGTCTCCTCCTCGCCGTAATAGGCTTCGTCGCGCACCGAGTACCAGCCGGCATAGCCGCCTTTGTAGACGTCGCCATTGGCGGCCATCGCCTTCCAGATCGCCTGCGAAGCCGCGTAATGCCGCTCCTCGGTGGTGCGGATGAAATCGTCGTTAGAGGCGTTGAGCGCGGTCGCCATGCGCTTGAACTCAGCCGAGTTGCGGTCGGCCAGTTCGCGCGCCGAAATGCCTTCGCGCTTGGCCGTCTGCAGCATCTTGATGCCGTGCTCGTCGGTGCCGGTGAGGAAGAAGACCTGCTTGCCGTCAAGCCGCTGGAAGCGGGCAAGCGCGTCGGTGGCGATCAGCTCGTAGGCATGGCCGATATGCGGCTTGCCGTTCGGATAGGAAATCGCGGTCGTGATGTAGAATGTGTTGCGTGACATGAATGAACCGTCATGAATGTCTGAATGGGAGCCGTGGCGGTGGATATCGCATCGGAATGGCGATTGCCATCCCGAGACCAATGCATGCCGCCCAAAAGCTGCCCCGGTTTTGGGGGCAACGGCATGCACCAAAAAAGGCCGTCACATTCGCATTGCAGAATTCAGGCGGTCGGTCATGGTCGGGGCGTGCTGCTTCTTGTCGAGATTGCAGGGTGTCGGCCTCAGATATAACGTCCAGGGCCTCATGCCAAGTCCAGACCGCTTGCCTGACCTGCGCATTCATCACCATGGTCTGGCGGCAGGCCGTTGCAAAGTCGGGCCACGTTCCCTTAGGGTCGTGACGGGCAAAGGCAGATCCGCATGGCCACGACCACACAATATGATCCGCGACCGAATCTCGATCTGCGCTTGCGCCAGGCCGGCGCGAGCAAAACCGTCTACGCCCTCGTCACCCCCGAGATCGAGGCGGTAAAGGCCGAATTGCTCGGCAACAATACCGGAAATGGCCCGGACCTGGTCCGTGCGGCCTATCTCGATCAGTTTCGCCATGCCTGGACCGGAAAGCAGAACGCGCTGCACAAACGGTTCTTCGACACCTGGCTCGGTTGGGCGAAGCCGATGGCGCCGTTGAACACGGCTGACTTTCCATTCAGCTATCCGACCGCGGGTGCAAGCGAGCCGCTTTTTCACCTGATTGCCGATTACGGCAACCGCGCGCGCCTCGATGGGTTCTCCCCTCGCCTTGCAATCTTTCGTGGCGAGTATGAGGGCTACAGAGCCTATGCTGAAGCCTGCGGCATTCCGGTGACGGAATATGACCGCCACGACTGGCGCGATACGGCCGACACCATCGATCCCCAGCATCTGCTGTGTCTCAGCCAACCCTCGGCCATTGACGGAATGGTATGGCCCGAAGCCAACGCATTTCTTCGCCGGCTCAGCGGGCGCGCGAACCCGGCCCAGGTCGTCTTGGATTTGACCTATGTCGGGGCAACCGCCGAGCCACCGTCGGAAACGATCCTCGCCGACGCCCCTTGCGTGAGTGCCGTGGTGATCAGCCTGTCCAAACCGTTCGGCACCTATTACGACCGCATAGGCGGTGTGTTTTGCCGATCGGAGAATCTCGGCCTGTTCGGCAATCAATGGTTCAAGAACCTGACGTCGCTGCAACTGGGAATCCGGCTGATGGAGCGGTTTGACGTGTTCGCCATGGCGCGCCGCTACGGCGCGGTTCAACATGGCGCTGCAGAACATGCCGGCCAGGCTCTCGGCCTCGCCCTGGTGCCGGCGGACGTCTTCATTCTTGCCCAGGCATCGGCAGGGGCGGACGGGGATTCGGACATGGCCTCCTACCTTACCCGCGCCCCTGGCGCGATCGGTGCTCGGCCCCGCCTGTGTCTCACGCCAGGCATGGCGGAGCGGATCGGCATGGCCCCTCCTGGACCGGTTTCATGAAGCATCTAATCCCGCTGGTCACCCGCGATGACGTCCATGCCCACTGCCTGGCTCACTGGAAAACGGATGCATTCCGATCCTCGCATCGCGAGGGCGGCTACATCTACGACGTCGTCGATCAGTACGCCCGCCTGCCGCGCTTCACCTGCGAGACCACCAACGACCGCCTGGAACGCGCGCACTTCTGCACCTGGTGGGGGCTGACGATGCGCCGGGACGACTATGCCGCCGCGGCCGTCGAGGATCTCTACATTCTGCATGAAATCTGGCACGCCGCGCACATGCCCTTCATACCGGGCATCGGGTTCGAGGCGTTCCACGGCAAGATGGAGCGCAACGAGCTGGAAGCGAGCGTCGCTTCCGAACTGCTGGTCTATTTCAAGATCGATGGACTGAGGGAAAGCGCGTTTCCGCATCCCATTTATGCGGACCGGTTTCTCAATGATCCGGCCATGCGGCTTCTATGGCGCGAGAACGAAGTCGTCGCCACCAACACGCTGCTCGAAGCGCGGCGAAACGTCATGTACTCGAAGCCCGAAGGCGACATGGACCTGAGCGAGCGCTGGATCCGCAAATTCACCATGCAGAACCGGCAATGGTCGATCGTCTGGGCCGACCGCTATCCCGACATCGAGGACCATATGCATCGGTTCCAGCAGATGGCACATGGCGGCGACAGGAAGGGGGCCGCCGACTTCCATGTCGACTGGATCGAAGCCGAGGCCGCCAGCGATGCCGTGGACCACATTCCTTTCCGCGACCAGGCGCTGCTGTTCGCCACGAT
>NZ_RZSJ01000586.1:0-3782 GCF_003998025.1 Mesorhizobium sp. M8A.F.Ca.ET.021.01.1.1 | reverse complement strand
GGGGAAGAAGCTGCCGGAGGGGGCGGAGATATTTTTGCTGCCGCGGTTGGCTGGGGGGTAAACAACTAGGACTTCCCACTTCCTGTGCGCCTGGTGGCTAGAAACGTGGTCGCCGACGAAAGTTGCGGAACGATCTAGACCTCCGCCTGCGGTACTGTGGGCGGTCATAAATTGAGGACCGAGCTTCACGTTCAGCAATTTCTCGCTCGCGCCTTAGCGTGGCAGCAACCGTTTGCATCACTGCCCGAACTGGGATGATCCAGGTCCACTTCAGCGCGGCTTTCACAAAGGTGACTGGCGAAACCGCAACGACGACAGCGCATCCTTCAGCGCGTCCCGGCAAAAGGCACCAGAGCAGCTCGGTCTTTGCTGTTGATGTATCAGTGGACGTAACGGTGTGCTCAAAATCAAAGAAGACGGGCACGCCGCAACTGAGCCATCCGGAGGGGAAGCAATTTTTCGGATCAGCGACGGTGAAAACACCGTTCATGTGTGTGGATCTGAACAGCCGGCGCCCGCCAAGAAATCGGGGATGGTCGCCTTTTAGGCGCGTACCGTCCACGACCCAAACCATACTCTGGTAGAAACCTTCGCGCGCCACCTTCTCTTGCAAAGGCAGGTGCGAATGCTGAAACTCAATTACCAGGCTATTTTCGGTCATCACGTCTGCGACGTGCTTCTCACCCCTCTCATCATGCCGGATGATTTCCTGCCACTCGGAGGGAAACTGATTTTTCCAGCTTAGGTGCCAAAGGGTTTCCGGCTCCCACCAAGGGTCGCAGTTCCGATTGCCGCAATGTGCCCAATGCCAAACTCGTTGCGTTCCGCACTTTGCGACCATCCGCTGCGAGCAGCACGGGCAACTGCCTGCCAACGCGGGCCTAGCCTCGCTTCGTTCGCTATTCACCAATGCAAACCGCATGACTCCCTCCGTAGGTGTGCGCACCACGGCGCGCAGACGCTGGTTTCGTTCGAGGAGTGTTCGGCAGCATAGCCAGCCATAGGCTGGCGCTGGTTCTTCTTATCGTCGACGTAAGGGACCAAACCCATTGTCGGTTATCGTGCGGCTGTCCTCAATGCCCGGCGCCGCTTCTTCTCGGAGCATTCCTCAACAGTATCCGAACAGGTGGGCCAGTCAAGGTTTGTCATAAGCCGCGCCTTCTGGGCCGCCCCTCTTCCGGCGGCACGATCATTCCAATCGGCGATAGAAACGAAAATATCGATAGATTTCATTGGCTAGACTTTTAATGGCGAAGCTTGCAAATGTATAACCTTAGGGGTGTCATCTCATAGATTCGGGCCCATGCTGCTGCGGAAGGTATTATGCTGGACGTTAAAGAGAGAAATTTTCTTGCAGCAGCGATGGAGATCGGGGAAAGCGGCGAAAACGATACTCTTCCCTACGATATCGACGCGAGCTTTATCCGTGACAGATCACCAGAGCTCTCAAAAATATGTTTTGAGTTATTTAAAAATATCAACAATAAATCTGTTAAGCAGGCCGCCGCCTTCATGAGCGAGATTACAGTGGGTGCGGAACGCCTACTTGCTCCTTCTGGCTCGCACGGATTTCGCATCACGACTAAAATACACCCATTTTGGAACTTGTACCTTAATGGTCTTGGCTTAGCTATAGCCGAAGCGAACGAAGACAGCCGTAGTTCCCGGGTGCATTCCTATCGGCTTGGCCGCGACTTGCACAATTTTCCGTCATTCTTTGACAGGTCGCGCTCATGGAGAACCTATAAAGAAGCAATCTTAAATGAGGAAGCCTTGAATAATGAGGATAGTGTCGTTATTCAAACGGACGTATCCAGTTACTACGAGCATATCTATCACCACAGACTGGAAAATCTCCTAAACGATCTTAGCCCCTCTGGGTCCACGGTTGCAGTACAGATCGATCGAATCCTGAGCAAACTCTCATCGGGCCGATCTTTCGGTCTGCCCGTCGGCGGACAGTGCGCCCGAATTCTTGCGGAAGTTATGATGTCTCCGATAGACGTATCTCTTTCGGATGCTGGGATAGTTTGGCATCGCTATGTAGATGATTTTACATTGATATGCGATTCTCAACAAGATGCCTACCGTGCACTTTCGACATTGTCTCATTCACTTGCTGACTACGGTCTTTCACTTAATAGAACAAAAACAACGATTCTGAGCGCGAAACACTATAAGGATTATATTGCTGCTCAGCTCGGTCATGGAGAAGATGCAAGCACGGCGCTGAGGGAACTTGACCTGCATTTTGATCCTTATTCGGACGCATCCAAGAGCGATTACGAGGAGCTGAAAAAATCTTTTGATGATATTGATATTCAATTTCTGCTCGATCTTGAGAAGCAGAAATCACAGCCCGATAACTTCGTTTTGGCCCAGATAGGGCGGGCTCTGAAATTTCAGGAGCCAACTGTAGCCGCCCAACTTTGCGCAACTTTGCTGGACGTCCGCAACCTCGATTCTTTTAGAGCGTCATGGGCAAAGATTATGCGCGGTGTGTACTCTGTTCGCGCGAACGAGGATTTTAACGTGGTGTTTGATCAGATTGATGGCCTTCTGGATAGATTACCCGCAGCCGCGTCACACCTGCTTATGCCAGAGACCAATCTACTTCATTTTTTGAGAGCTATACGCTTTCGACGAACAGATGTGCGCGGCCGTTTTGTTCGTCGCATCTATGACGGATCATCGTCGCAAGCGGTAAGGCGTGCTTGCATCGACTGCTGGCGGCATTGGGGCGATCGTGCCAGCTTTATGCGCCTAAGAAATCAGTGGCAGAATCTCGGCCCTGACGAGCAAAGGATGGTTTGGCTTTCAGCTGGCAATTTCGGGGATGATGGAGCACATGCAAGAAGTCAATTGCGCAGGACACTAGCGCAAGAATGGCGGCTTGGGTTTGAGTCAACCATAGGGCCTACTTTTGCTTCGTGTTATGAAGACTGGGTGGCAAATGGCTCTTAATAGGCTCCCCTTAAGGGATCCACGAACTGTTGCTCGAGACATTCCCGGGGTATTGGATATCCTTTTCCCTCGATTATCCGGAGGGCTAGTGTCGTCATTGAACAAGACGATGTTTTCGTTTGCCGAGTTGAATGCCATCCCGATTGAGCTAATTGAGCAAAGCCGACTGCAAAAGGCCATGTTGTTCGAGGTAGCGATGGCCCGCGTCGATTTCGCCTGTGATGGATTGAGCGAGGCAACATGGGACGACTGCCTCAAGGTAGCAGCAAGGCGCCAGAGTCAGCACTATGACGCAAGAATTCCGACAAAACTCGAACGGTGCGATATTGATGTTGCCGAGCTAGCCGCGCATAACCTCATGGAGATGCTAAGAAGTGTAAGGGCGCAGCACCCGGATGCTCGCCTTGAGAAAGCTCCATTTATACCGGGATACGGGTGGATTGCATCAGGGAACGGAGATTTCTCGCTGGGAAATATTCTTATTGAAGTAAAACACACGGACAGGAACTTTGTATCTGGCGACTTCAGGCAGATTCTCATGTACTGGCTTCTAAGATACGCGGCGTCAATTGAAAACAAAGAAGATGTATGGTCTGATTGCCTTTTGCTAAACCCAAGGCGAAATTGTGCCTTGCTAGTTAAGTTTGACTATTTGGCCAATTCAGCCTCAGCAAATTCAAGCCGCGTTGAGCTATATGAACTCATGCGTTCCGTTGCAGCGCGGGATTTTGATAGGCGATAAAAGCACGCATATTTTTCGCTCTGCTCGTCTTACCCTACCTCCCAACCGTCCCCACCACCTTTGCCCGCTCATACGC
>NZ_RZSJ01000585.1:0-3789 GCF_003998025.1 Mesorhizobium sp. M8A.F.Ca.ET.021.01.1.1 | reverse complement strand
GTCCGGCGAAGTCGGCAAGTCGACCGCTTGCACCATCTATGAACTGCGACCGGATGTCTGCCGCGCCTGCATGCCTGGCGATGACGAGTGCCTGATGGCGCGCCGGGCGCTCGGATTTTCTACCTCTTAGCAGCGAATGACTGTCGCTTGTGCACGCCTGGCTTGCTGGCTAGGTTGCGTCAGGGCAGGGCGCCGGAGGAGATCATCGTGAGCATCGAATTTCTGTTGACGTCGCTGATTGTCGTGGCTTCGCCCGGCACCGGCGTTCTCTACACGCTGAGCGCCGGCCTTTCGCGCGGCGCCCGGGCCTCGATCATTGCCGCCTTCGGCTGCACGCTCGGCATCATTCCGCATATGGCGGCCGCCATCACCGGCCTGGCGGCGCTGCTGCACACCAGAGACCCTGAAATATCTCGGCGTCGCCTACCTGCTCTACATGGCCTGGAACACGCTGAAGGAGAAGGGCGGCCTGAGCGTCGAGGAAAATGTCGCGCCGCGTTCGGCCGGCAAGGTGATCGCCACCGGCATCCTCGTCAACGTCCTCAATCCGAAACTGTCGATCTTCTTCTTCGCCTTCCTGCCGCAATTCGTCAGCACCACCGAGCCCAATGCACTGTCGAAGATGCTTGAGCTCAGCTCGGTCTTCATGCTTTTGACCTTCGTGGTCTTCGTCGGCTACGGCATCTTCGCGGCCTCGATCCGCAGCCACGTCGTGTCGCGCCCGATGGTGCTGACCTGGATGCGCCGGACTTTTGCCGGCGCCTTCGTCATGCTCGGCGCCAAGCTGGCGCTGGCGGACAGGTGATCGACCAGGCTAGCCCTTGACGTAACCCATCGCCTCGATGATGCGCCCCTCCGCGACGCGCATCAGGTTGACGCCGCGCAGCGAACTGCCGTCGGCCATCCAGTAGCGCCAGCGGATCGTGGCGCGATCGCCGGCCACGAAAGTCTCCTCGAGGTCGAAGCGCGTGCCGGGCGCGGTGGCGATCGCCGACCACAGCTCGACGCAGGCCGCCTTGCCGGCGCGGCGTGCGCCGTCCGGCGCCGGCGTGGTGTTCTCGATCACGCAGTCCTGCGCCACCAATTCGTCGAGCGCCGAGGGGTCGTGGCGCTGGAAGACGTCATTATAGCGCCGCATGATTTCAGCCGTTTCGCCGGAGCGGTTGGCCATGGCGATGTCGATGATCAATTCCTGGGTCACTGGATTTTCTCCTTCCGTCCTTAGTGAGTTACGAGGTTCGCCTTCAGCGTGATCGCTGCGACACCGGCCAGAGCCCGCGAGACGAGGCATCCAGCCTTGGCCGACTGCGCGAGCCGCTCGAAGTCGGCTGCGGCAAGCCCGGCGACATGCGCCTCCGTCTCAAGCTCGATGCGGGTAATCGTCGGTCCGGCCGCGGTGGCGCCCAGATGCACCTTTGCGATCGTGTGGATATCGCTTGCGATATGACCTTCACGGCCAAGCACGGCGGTGAGCGCCATCGAAAAGCAGCCGGCATGGGCGGCCGCGATCAGTTCCTCCGGATTGGTGCCCGGACCGTTTTCGAAGCGGGACGGGAACGAGTAGGCGCCCTCGAAGGCGCCACTGCCTAGCCTGAGCCGGCCGGATCCCTCCTTGAGCGTGCCGTGCCATTCGGCCGATGCGTCGCGAACTGTCATTGCTTTCTCTCCTCTGGTTGGTGAATAGGGGGCTCACGCGCCGTCGATGACGACCTTGCCGAACACGTCGCCCTGCATGAAATGCCGATACGCCTCGCGCGCTTCGGCGAATGGGAAGATCTTGTCGATGACGGGCTTCAAGCGATGCGCCGCGACGGCGGCAAGCATCGCCTCCAGGCCGCTGCGGCTGCCGACGAAGACGCGGCCGATGGTGACAAGACTGCGCTGGTAGACGGCGGCTGGGATCTCGACCGATCTGCCCTTCTGGTCCTGGACCGTCAGCAGCACGATGCGTCCGTAGAGGGAGCTTGCGATCAGCGATTGCATAAAGGTCGCAGGCCCGCCGGTCTCGACAGTCAAATCGATGCCGCCTGTCGCCTCGCGCAGCTTCATGCCCCAATCGGGCGTCTCGGCCGTTGCGATGACGAGGTCGGCGCCGAGTGCGCGCAACCGGTCGGATTTTTCGGCGCGGGAAGTGACGGCCGCCACGCGGCAGCCCATCAGCTTGGCAAACTGCAGCGCAAACAGCGCGACGCCGCCCGAGCCGATAACCAGCACCCATTGCCCGGGTTTTGGGGCGTCCGCGCCCGTCAGCGCGCTCCAGGCTGTCAGCCCCGCGCAGGTAAATGTCGCGGCTTCATGCCAGTCGAGGTGCTCAGGCAGCCGCACCGCCCATTGCTCGTCGAGCACAGCGTATTCACCGAGCATGCCGTCCAGCGTGCAGCCGAGCTGGTCGATCAGCCCGGCGTTGATGCGGCCGTCGATCCAGCGGGCGAAATAGCTGCCGGTTACACGGTCGCCGACGGCAAAGCGGGTGACATCATCGCCGACGGCCACCACTTCGCCGGCGCCATCGCTCAGCGGCACGATGCCGGCTCGCGGCGTCAGCGGATAGGTGCCGTTGAGGATCATCGTGTCGCGGCGATTGAGCGAGGTGGCGCGTACCCGCATCAGGATCTGACGCGGACCCGGCTGGACGACCGCGTCCTCGCGCATCGCCAGCCTGTCGAGGCCGCCGTCCTGTCCTTCCAGCCGATAGCTTTGCATCGTCGCCTCTCAAATATGTAGACCGATTTACATATTATGTAGACCGATTGTCATATTCGGGGCAAGCCCTATAATGCGCGCTCCTGACAGAGGTTGACATGGCGACAGACACACGCACGCGGATGATCGAGGCGACGGCACTGCTTTTGCGGCGGCGCGGCTATCACGGCACTTCGCTCAACGACATTTTGGCTGCCAGCCGCGCACCGCGCGGCTCGCTCTATTTCCATTTCCCGGGCGGCAAGGACCAACTGGTCATCGAGGTGACTCGCGCCAGCGTGGCCGACGTGACCGAGCGGCTGGGCGCCCAACTGGCGACGGAAAGCGATCCGGCGGTCGCAGTCCACCACATTTACCAGTCTGTCGCCCGCATGCTGGAGGACAACGAGTTTTCGCTCGGCTGCCCGATCGCGCCCGTCGTGCTCGATGCGCCGAACGACGTGCCCGAGCTCGAAGAGATCTGCCGCTCAGCTTTCGAGCAGTGGATCGGCCTGCTGCGGCAGGCCTTCGTCAGGGCAGGGGTGCCCGAGCGCCGCGCGCATGCTTTGGCGCTGCTGGTCGAATCGTCGCTGGAAGGCCTGATGGTGATTGCCCGCGCCACCCGCGACCGCTCGTCACTCAACGCCGTGGCCGACGAAGTGGCTGCACTCGTCGAGCAGGCCGTGCTCGCCGGCAAGGTGGCGCAGCAGGCCGAGAGCGCCGCTTAAGAAAGGCAGGTGCCGGCCGAGTTAACTGCCAAAACGAAAAAGGGCGGCATTTCTGCCGCCCTTTCCGTATGCATAAAGCCAAGTTGGCTGGATTGAAGTCCATGCCGCCACTCAAGCCCGCTAGGGGGCTTGAGCAACTTGGATTCATGGGCGTGCTTTATGGACTTCTTAGAAGTCCATGCCGCCACTCAAGCCCGCTAGCGGGCTTGAGCAACTTGGATTCATGGGCGTGCTTTATGGACTTCTTAGAAGTCCATGCCGCCCATGCCGCCCATGCCGCCGCCGCCCATGCCGCCAGGCATGCCGCCGCCAGCCGAGTCCTTCTTCGGAGCTTCGGCGATCATGGCTTCGGTGGTGACGAGCAGGCCGGCGACCGAGG
>NZ_RZSJ01000584.1:0-3790 GCF_003998025.1 Mesorhizobium sp. M8A.F.Ca.ET.021.01.1.1 | reverse complement strand
GTGTCTCGCCGAGCGTCTGTTTCTGGACTTCCGTCAGGCGCGGGCTGGTCTCGACCATGGCGAAGGCGGCGCCATCGGCCAAGGCCGGATCGAGCCGCGACAAGGTGCGCAGCATGTCCTTCATCAGCGTGCCGCGGCCGGGGCCGATCTCGGCGATGGTGACCGGCATCGGCCGGCCGATTGCTGTCCAGGCCTGGTAAAGCCAGACGGCGACGAGCTCGCCGAACATCTGGCTGATCTCCGGCGCGGTGATGAAGTCGCCGGCCGCGCCGAACGGTTCGCGGGTCGTGTAGTAACCGTCGCGCGGATCGAACAGGCACAGCGCCATGTATTGGTTGACGGGCATCGGGCCCACCGCCTCGATCAGGTCGACGATGCGGGATTTCAGTCGCGTCATGTCACCTGCGGCTGTGCTTGGGTCACCGGCTTGGCTGTCGCCATCGCCCAAATGCCGGCCAGCACCATCGGCGTCGACAGGATCATGCCCATGGTCAGCCAGTTGGTGGCGAGGAGATAGCCGAGCTGCTGGTCGGGTTCGCGGAAGAACTCGACAAAGATGCGCGACAGGCCGTAGCCGCAGATGAAGGCGCCGCCGACAAAGCGCGGCGTCTTCAGCTTGAGACGCGAATGGGTGAGGATGCGCAGCACGACAAACAGCACCAGACCTTCGAGCAGGGCCTCGTAGAGCTGGCTCGGATGGCGGGTGAACGGACCGCCATTGGGGAATTCGATCGCCCAGGGCACATCGGTGGGCCGCCCCCAGAGTTCGGAGTTGATGAAGTTGGCGACACGCACGAGGCCGAGGCCGACCGGCACGCCGGCTGCCACGACATCGAACAGCGACCATGTGCGGATGCCGCGCTTCATGGAAAACAGCGTCATGGCGAGGATGACGCCGAGCAGGCCGCCATGGAAGGACATGCCGCCTTGCCAGACGGCGAAGATATCGAGCGGATGGGCGATATAGCGCGCCAGGTCATAGAACAGGACATAGCCGGTGCGGCCGCCCAGAACCACGCCGATGGCCGCCCAGACGATGAAATCGTCGAGATCCTCCGGCTTCATCGGCAGGACGCCGTCGGGCCAGAGTTTCGGATTTGCCGCGAGCCGCTTGGCATACCACCAGGCAAACAGGATGCCGACGATGTAACCGATGCCGTACCAGTGCACCGCCAGCGGCCCGATCTGGACGAGGATCGGGTTGATGTTCGGGAAAGGCAGCGACGCCAGCGGCAGCAGGAAATATTCGTTCAACGGGGAGCTCTCGGTTGCGATCGGCGCGGACCATGCGGCAGGGTTTTGGCAGGGTCAAGGCAAGGTCACGGCCGTCCATGGTCCGTGAACAGGATCGCTCCCAGCTCCGTCGCCGGGTGGGCGTGCTCAACCCCTGGGCTTGGCGGACACCAGTTCACGCAAGGCGTCGTTGATCCTATCCTGCCAGCCGGGACCATCTTCCTGGAAATGATCGAGCACGGCCCGGTCGATCCTGATCGAGACAAGCTCGCGGACATTGGGAGCGGTGGAAGGTTCGCGAGGCGGGGCCGCGGCCGGCTTCTTGACCGGCTTGAAGACAGCTTCGGCGGCTTCCATCGCATTTGTCGGTCGGCGCGGGGGCGTTGCCATTGGGTGACCCTGATTGGAAGCGACTCATGCTCGATGCAGGTCGTGAGAAAAACAGCACACTACGCGAATTGACGCCATGCCGTACAGAAGGAGCCGTTCGAAAGCCGGTCCATGCTCGGGTATCGATCCGTCAGTTATCCGGGAACGGAATTGCTCTAAGGTCCATTGAGCCGTGCAGGATGTGCAATATCTCAACGGTTTCTACGCCAACGCGATAGAAAATCAGATAGTTGCCGTGAGGACGCCGCCGAATGCCGGAAGATCGATGGTGTTCAAAGAGTGGATATCGCTCCGGCATGGTGCGCAATTCCATACAATCGTGGCGCAATTCCTGCACGAATGTCACGGCATGAAATGGGTTGTCCATCGCGATATAATCGCCAATGGCTTCAAGGTCCGCCTCCGCCTGATCGGTTAAGACCAGCCGCTTCACTTTTTGGCTGCCATTGCCTTGTACTTGGCCTCCAAGCGGTCAAACACTTCGTCAACCGCCTTTACGCGCCCAGCATCAGCGTCTGAAAGGCCTTTGGAGAGAGCCGCATCGAGAGCCGCAAGGCGTTTCTCGCGCTCTTCGACGAGGCGAACACCTTCGCGCAGCACTTCGCTCTTCGAGTTGTAGCGCCCTGTGTTGACAAGCTGGTTGACGATGTCTTCGAGCCGGGTGCCCAAATCCGCGCTAATGGCCATGGTGGTGCTCCTGCATATTCCCTCCAAAACAATAATAGTTATTGGCGCGACTTACCAGTCGTTTGGGAGGTTGGCGCCGACGTGATGCCGCACCGGCCTCAACGTTCTTGCATTCGGCGCGCAGCACCACTAACTCAAATCAAGCAAGCGAGGATTTGCCATGTCGACCGGACCGAACCGCATTCTCGATGAATTCGCCAAGCTGATGACCGATGCCGCCGGTGCCGCTCAAGGTGTGCGGCGCGAGGTGGAGACGGCCTTCAAGGGCCAGGCGGAGCGCATCCTCAACTCCATGGATGTCGTGCAGCGCGAGGAGTTCGAGGCCGCGCGCGAGATGGCCGCCAAGGCGAGAGAAGAGAACGGCAGGCTTGCCGAGCGCATCGAGGCGCTCGAGGCCAGGATCGCCGAACTGACCGGTCAGGCCACACCTGCGGCTCCGGCGAAGCCCAAGCCGAAAAAATAATTCGTTAAACTTTTCCACAAAGCACCAGCCTGAAAATCGCTTTGCCGTGAATCGCTTACCGGCATTGCGTGACTCTTTGTGACAGGCACCTTTCCACATGCGAATGACGCAGTGCGAAAAATTGGGCTGTTCACGCGACTCCCGATCAATAGACTGAATTTGTTGCATGATTCGGAGCAGGGTCATGCCGCCGGGCGGTGGGGTCCGGTCTGGGGTCTTTGCGTTGAGAAGTCCCGGCCGTCCGAGTTCTAGACAAGATTGTTCGTCGTGTGTGCCCCGCGGAGCGTGTGGCGCTCCCCTGAACACAGGAAGCATTCCATGGACCTTCTCGAACTCGAATTTTCCCGCGAAATCCATCCCGTGGATGTGATCGAGCAGGTGGCCCACAACAATGACTGGTCCTTCGAACGGGCCGGCGACGACGAAATCTCGATCTCGGTTGCCGGCAGCTGGACCGACTATCACGTCTCCTTCTCGTGGATGGAAGATTTCGAGGCGCTGCATCTGGCCTGCGCCTTCGACATCAAGGTGCCGGAAACCCGCACGCTGGAAGTGATGCGTTTGTTGTCGCTGATCAACGAACAGATGCTGTTCGGCCATTTCGACCTCTGGGAGCAGGAGGGCGCCATCATGTTCCGCCAGTCGCTGCTGCTCGCCGGCGGGGTGGAACCCTCGAGCCAGCAGGTCGAGGTGCTTTTGTCCTCGGCGCTGGAAGCCTGCGAATGCTACTTCCAGGCTTTCCAGTTCGTCGTCTGGTCGGGAACCTCGGCCAAGGACGCGCTCGCCGGCGTGCTGTTCGAGACCTTCGGCAACGCCTGAGCAAGACGCGTTCGAGATGAGTTCAAGCAACGAGCGCAAGCCCGAAATCAGTTTCGCCGATTTCGATCGTGTCGACATCCGTGCCGGCACGATCATCGAGGCCGTACCGTTTCCGGAGGCGCGCAAGCCTGCCTTCAAGCTGAAGATCGATTTCGGCGCCGCCATCGGCGTCAAGAAGTCGTCGGCGCAGATCACCAA
>NZ_RZSJ01000583.1:0-3818 GCF_003998025.1 Mesorhizobium sp. M8A.F.Ca.ET.021.01.1.1 | reverse complement strand
GGAAAGCAATGCGGAAGCAATCATAAGCTTTGTCAGTTTTGTCATGGTGAGACTCTCCCAAAAGTCAGCAAGGACTGGATCAAAATACAGAAATATTGTCGAGATCGTGGTGGTGCTGAAAAATCGGCAAAGGCTATCGGCGAACGTACCGGATCGTTGTTTGCCTCGGTCAATCTAAAGCCCCCGCCTAAGACCCTGCCGCGACATACTGCCTAAAATAATCCAAAATTGGCAATGATAAATCGCTTCCACGTAGCCCGTGGGGGGCTATAGAGTTTTGTGCGGGTTCTGCTCGCGGGCACGGTTAGCAAAAGTGGGATTCGGTTTTGTGACCGATCGCGCGCCGTTCGATAGGGTGCGTGTCCGGATCGCCGAACCGGCGGCCTCTGGTTGCACAATGCCCGGCGTCGATCCGCGCGGGAGAATTGTCTCAGGAGGGGGTTCGGGTGCACATCACAAATCGGTTCGGGCAGGTCGTTGCCGCATCGCTGCTTGGCATCGCCGCTGCCGTTGCATTCATCAACGCCGGCCAGGCGGACGAGGCCGCCGTCAGGCCGGAAGCGGCCGTTTCGCCGATGCAGCGGGTGACCGATGCCAGGGCCAAGGCAGCGGCGGAGAACCCCGACGGCACCGATCGCGTCTATGGCGGCAATCAGGCTGAAAAGGGCGCCTATCCTTTCCAGGTGGCACTCCTCACCACCGCCAGGCTGGACGAGAATCCGGCCTCTCAGGCCAACGCGCAGTTTTGCGGCGGCAGCCTGATCGCGCCGCAATGGGTGCTGACGGCTGCGCACTGCCTCAACGACAAGGGCCGCCCGATCTCGCCCGATTCCGTCACCGTGCTGACCGGTGCCACGGATCTCAGCGAAGGCAAGCGGCACAAGGTTGTCGAAGTCATCGTCAACGAGGGCTACAGCGAACAGACGCTCGACAACGATCTCGGCCTGCTCCGGCTCGCCGACCCGGCCGATGCGCCGACCATCAAGCTTACCCATGACGCGACACCAGACACCGGCAAGACCACCGTCACCGGCTGGGGCAAGATGCAGGACGGCACCTTCCCGACCACGCTGATGGTCGCCGATCTCGACCTGCAGCCAAACAGCGCCTGCAACAGCGGCATCAAGGCCATCTATGCCCATGACCTGAAAGCGGCTCTCGGAGACCTGTCGCACCGCATGCGCTATTCGGAAAAGGGCATCGATGCCGCGGCCAATGCGATTGCCGCCGACATGACCGATCCGCTGACCAGCAACATGATCTGCGCCGGCACCACGAGCGGCGTGCGTGACGCCTGCAATGGCGACAGCGGCGGACCGCTGTTCATGACCGGCGCCGGCGGCCCGATCCAGGTCGGCGTCGTCAGTTGGGGCGAAGGCCCGGCCGATGGCAGCGCTGCCTGCGGCCACAAGGACGCCTATGGCATCTACACGCGGCTGGCCAACTACACCGGCTGGATCGAGGCCAAGATGAAGACATCCGCCCCGGCGCCCGAAAAGCCCAAGGCTGGGCTCGGTACCGCCCAGAAGCCAAAGTCGCCCTGAAGCGACCGCTTCGGATTGCCACGGGAAACGGTGGGAACATCCCGCCGTTTTTGTTTGCCGGCTTACCGAGCGAGCCTATTTCCTTGGCGGACCTTTGCGCTCGGCGGAGGCCGCCCACAGATTGATGTCGGACTCGCGCGCGTAAGTATCGATCTCGGCCAATTCGGCGTCGCTGAAATCGAGCACCTTGAGCGCGCCGACGCAATCCTCGACCTGCTCGGGCCGGCTGGCGCCTATCAGCGCCGACGTCACCTTGCCCTTGCGCAACACCCATGCCAGCGCCATCTGCGCCAGCGTCTGGCCGCGTTTGCCGGCAATCGCGTTGAGCGACTTGATGTTGGCAATGGTGCGATCGTTGATGAAAGCCGTCTTCAGCGACTTGCCCTGGGAGGCCCGGCTGCCATCGGGAATGCCGCCGAGATATTTATCGGTCAGCATGCCTTGCGCCAGCGGCGAAAACACGATGGAGCCGACGCCGAGCCCTTCGAGCGTGTCGAGCAGCCCGTCCTCCTCGACCCAGCGGTTCAACATCGAATAGCTCGGCTGGTGGATGACACAGGGCGTGCCCAATTGCCTCAATATGTCGGCGGCCTCGCGGGTGCGCTGCGAATTGTAGGACGAGATGCCGGCATAGAGCGCCTTGCCCGAACGCACCGCATGGTCGAGCGCGCCCATGGTTTCTTCGAGTGGCGTGTCGGGATCGAAACGGTGCGAATAGAAGATGTCGACATAGTCGAGCCCCATCCGCTTCAAGCTCTGGTCGAGGCTGGCCAGCACGTATTTGCGCCCGCCCCATTCGCCGTACGGACCGGCCCACATCTCGTAACCGGCCTTGGTCGAGATGATCAGCTCGTCGCGATAGGCGGAAAAATCGGTGCGCAGGATCTCGCCGAAAGCGGTCTCCGCCGAGCCGGGCGGCGGACCATAATTGTTGGCGAGGTCGAAATGGGTGATGCCGAGGTCGAAAGCCTTGCGGACGATGGCCTGCTTGGTCCGATGCGGCGTGTCGTTCCCGAAATTGTGCCACAGCCCGAGCGAGATCGCCGGCAGCTTGAGGCCGGACCGCCCGCAGCGGTTGTAGATCATGTTTTCGTAGCGGTTTTCAGCGGCGATATAGGGCATGGGAAATCCTCGGATCTGAACGGACAGGGCACCGTCATCGCAGAGGCGATGAACGTGCCCGTACGCCATCCTTTACCCCCTCCCCGGAGGAACGGGGAGAGGGCAAGCAAAATTATCGATAATCTCCGCGACTACTTCTTCTTGGCCAGGAGATCCTTGGCTTGCTTGACGCCAAGCGCGGCCGGACGCTCGCATGTGGTCTGCATGGCGACGAACTTGCCGGTTTCGCCGGAGCGCAGGAGGCCAGTCATGACATCGACGGCATGCAGCGCGAGTTCCATCGAGCAGCGGTGCGGCCGCCCCTCGGCGATCGCCAGCGCCATGTCGGCCAGGCCCGCCGTGCGGTAATTGGCCATCATGCCTTGGCCGTGCATCTCATTGGGGATGCCCAGCGGATGCTTCCATTTCGGCTGCTTCTTGACCGGTTTTCCCTCTTCGGTGAAGCGAACGTCGCCGCCGAAGAAGTTCGGATCCGGCACGAACACCGTTCCGGCCTCGCCATAAAGCTCCATCGGCGCGTGGCCGTGAGCCCAGACGTCCCAGCTTGTGTTCAGCGTCACCACGGCGCCGTTCTCGAATTCCAGCAGGCCGTGAATGGTGGTCGGCGTGTTGACCGGGATTTTTTCACCCGCTCGCGGCTTGGAACTGATTGTCCGTTCCTTGGCGGGGGTCGTCGCGAAAGCCGCCACCTGCTTCACCGGCCCGATCAGCTGGATGAGATTGGTGATGTAGTACGGTCCGATGTCGAGCACCGGCCCGGCGCCCGGCTGGAAAAAGAAGTCCGGATTGGGGTGCCAGTGTTCCATGCCATGGCCCATGACATGGCAGGTGCCGCTGGTGATCCGGCCGAGCTTTCCCTCGTCGATCAGTTCACGCACCAACTGGTGCGCGCCGCCGAGAAACGTGTCCGGCGCCGAGCCGATGCGCAGCCCCTTCTTCTCGGCCCGCGTCTTGAGGTCCTGGCCCTCCTTGAGCGACAGCACGAACGGCTTTTCCGAATAGACGTGCTTGCCGGCATCGAGCACCTGCTTCGACACCTCGTAGTGCACGGCCGGAATGGTCAGGTTGACGATGATGTCGATATCGTCGGCCTTGAGCAGATCCTCGACGGTTTCGGCACGGAGCTTGAATTCCTTCGCCCGTGCCCTGGCC
>NZ_RZSJ01000582.1:0-3820 GCF_003998025.1 Mesorhizobium sp. M8A.F.Ca.ET.021.01.1.1 | reverse complement strand
GCTTTTCGGGATTTCGTAAACCTCGACAGCCTCATCCACCCGGCTCTAGATTTGTGAAGTCAACTCGACCGGGAAATCGTCATTATCGGCATCGCGCATGGCGGCGAGGCTACGGTTGTCCAGCACCTCGGCGATCGCCTGGCGCACTTCCAGCATCATGTGCCGGACCTGGCAGGTCGCCTCGTCGCAATCCTCGCAGCGCTGATACTGCGTGCGGCTGGCGCAAGGTATCGGCGCCAGCGGCCCGTCGAGCACGCGCACGACATGGCCGATCTTGATCTCGGAAGCCGGGCGGGCGAGGCGATAGCCGCCTTCCTTGCCCTTGCGGCTCTGGACGAAGCCGGCGTTGCGCAATTCGCCCAGTATGGCATCGAGGAATTTCTTCGGGATGTTGTTGGCGACGGCGATGTCGTTGACGAAGGCCAGTTGGCCAACCGGAAGATTGGAAAGATGCACGAGGGCCTTGAGGCCGTATTTGCCTTTTTTCGTCAGCATGCCCTGATAACCCGTTGAAGCCCCAACCACCCCGCATCTGGCGGCTGTTTGTGTGCAAATGATGACGGCATTGCTTCCGCACGCCGCCGTTTCGCGAAAACAAAGCCATTGGAACGCATGTTAGGCACAAACGCGTTGATTCTTTGTAACGTTTTGCACGAAGGGCGCCGCTTTGCGCTATCGGCTGCATAAACGAGAAAAGCCGGCCCACGGCCGGCTTTTCTGATCGTTCTATCGGTCCGCGGAGATTTTAGCGGCTGCCATAGGCCTGGTCGAGCAGGCCGCCGGCGGCGAAATGCTCCTTTTGGACCTTGTCCCAACCGCCGAAGACGTCTTCCACCGTCAGCAGGCGCACATCCGGAAAATCGGCCTTGTATTTGGCCGCGACAGCCGCGTCGCGTGCGCGCAAGCCGTTGTCGGCGGCGATGCCCTGGCCCTCGGGCGTATAGAGAAAGTCGAGATAGCTCTTGGCCAGATCGCGCGTGCCGTGCTCGTCGGCGACCTTGTCGACGATCGCTACCGGGAACTCCGCCAGAAGGCTGACCGAAGGCGTGACCTGCTCGAATTTGTCGTCGCCATATTCCTTGCGGATGCCGCGCGTCTCGGATTCGAAGGTGATCAGCACGTCGCCGATCTCGCGCTGCACGAAGGTGGTGGTGGCGGCGCGCCCGCCTGTGTCGAAGATCGGCACGTTGTTGAACAGCTTGGTGATGAACTCCTTCACCTTGGCGTCGTCGCCCTTGAAGGCTTCCTTGGCGTAGGCGGTGGCCGCGAGATAGGTGTAGCGCGCATTGCCCGACGTTTTCGGGTTGGGGAAGATCACCTGCACGTCGTCGCGCACGAGATCGTTCCAGTCCTTGATGTGCTTGGGGTTGCCGGCACGGACGAGAAACGACGGCAGCGAATAGAAGGGCGAGGCATTGTCGGGAAAGTCCTTCTGCCAGTCGGCGGAGACAAGGCCCTTCTTGACCAGGAAGTCGACGTCGGTAACCTGGTTGAAGGTGACGACATCGGCGCCGAGGCCCTCGGCGATGGCGCGCGCCTGCGCCGAAGTGCCGGCATGCGACTGGTCGACGGTGACGCCCGGATGCTCTGATATGAAGGCCTTGTTGACCTGCACGAACAGTTCGCGGCCGACGTCATAGGAGGCGTTCAGCAGCTTGTCGGCCGACCAGGCTTGGGAGGATGCGAGGAGGAGACCGGCGGCGGCAACGCCGAGGAAAAATCGCTTCATGAAAAGGCTCCGGATGTAATGCTCTATTGCCAGACCATAGCCGGGGCGCGAAGGAGCGGCGAGGCATGGATTCAGGACTTGACCATTGTTGCTAAAAAACTGTTTCCCAAACAGACATATCGTAGTTTTTTCTTTCACCTTGAGGTCGGTCCTCTTCAGCCTGTTTCTGATAAAAGCCACAAATAGATACACATTGTGTATGCGCAATGTTATGGTGGCGGAAAGGAGTCTTCCATGACGAAAGCCGCGCCCGAAACCCACGCCAAGCCTGTCAATCTGCGCATCCGAGAGGATATCCGCATACTGATCGACCGCGCCGCGAAAATACGTGGGAAAACCCGCTCCGACTTCATGATCGACGCCGCCTATCGTGCGGCCGAGGACACGCTACTCGACCAGACCCTGATCAAGGTGGATCCGGAGAGTTACCGGCATTATCTCGACATCCTCGATAAACCGCCGAGCGGGGAAGGTTTTGGGCGCCTCATGAACGTGCCCAAGCCATGGCGGGACTGATGCTATCGGCGCCCACGCCCCTGGCAGAAAACCACGATCTCGGCCTTTTCCAAAGCGGAACAGAAAGTCTCGACCAATGGCTTCGCCGCAGGGCACGGGCCAACCAGGTCAGTGGCGCGTCGCGTACCTATGTGGTGGCGGAAGGCTCACGCGTTGTCGGCTACTATTGCTTTTCTTCGGGCGGGCTTGATCTGGCGGAAGCGCCCGGCATTGTTCGCCGCAACATGCCAGATCCCATTCCGATGGTCGTGCTCGGGCGTCTCGCGGTGGATGGAAGCTGGCAAGGGAAGGGGCTGGGCGCGGCGCTTCTGCAAGATGCCGTCCTGCGCGCCGGTCAAGCCGCGACGATCCTCGGTATTCGCGGAATTTTTGTTCATGCCATATCGGATGAAGCGAAAGCCTTTTACGAGCATTACGGCTTTGCGGCCTCCCCGAAAAACCCGATGACCCTGGTGTTGTCGTTGAAGGCCAGGTGAAAGACCGCCACCGACCGGGACATCCCTGGGGCGGATTCACCGTGGTCCGATCGCTATGCAGCCGGGAAAAGCTTCCAGCGCCCCGGGCGGAACGCCACGCGGCTCTTCTGCGCTGCCGGATGGTCGACCGGCAGCTCAATCTCGACCCGCTGGCGTTCGCCGCCGATTTCAAGTTCGACGCGCCTTGTGCCGGCGACGCGGCGGCTGGCCGCCACGGTGCCGGCGATGCAGCCGCTGCAGCCGTCCAGCAGTTCGACATCATGCGGACGGAAGTAAAGCATCGCATCGCCCTCGGACGCGTGCGGCGCCGACAATCCGATCGGACGGTCGGCGAGCCAGATCTCGCCATTCTCGACCTTGACCGGAAGGGAGCTCGATTCGCCGATGAAGCCGTAGACGAAGGGCGAATTCGGCGTGTCGTAGATGTCGTCGGCGGTGCCGACCTGCTCGATACGGCCCTGGCTCATCACCACGACACGGTCGGCCAGTTCCAGCGCCTCTTCCTGATCGTGGGTGACGAAGACGGTGGTGTGGCCGGTGGCGTCATGGATTTCCCGCAGCCAGCGGCGCAGTTCCCGGCGCACCTGCGCGTCGAGCGCGCCGAACGGCTCGTCGAGCAGCAGCACCTTGGGTTCGATGGCCATGGCGCGGGCGAGCGCCACGCGCTGGCGCTGGCCGCCCGAAAGCTGCGCGGGATAGCGCTTCTCCAGCCCTGAAAGCTGGACGAGATCGAGAAGCTCGGAAGCACGGCGGCGGATCTCCGCTGCTGGCGGCCGCGACGGTCCGTGCCGCACCTTGAGGCCGAAGCCGATATTGTCAGCCACCGTCATGTGACGGAACAGCGCGTAGTGCTGGAAGACGAAGCCGACATTGCGTTCCTGGATCGATTTCTGCGAAGCGTCCTCGTCACCAAAGAAGATTTTCCCGCGTGTCGGCCGCTCCAGCCCGGCGATCAGTCTGAGCAAGGTCGTCTTGCCGGAGCCGGATGGTCCCAGCAACGCAATCAATTCGCCCGACTTGATGTCGAGCGACACGTCGTGAAGCGCCGGAAACCGCTCGAATTCCTTGCGCACGTTGGCAACGCGAACTTCCATACAAT
>NZ_RZSJ01000581.1:0-3824 GCF_003998025.1 Mesorhizobium sp. M8A.F.Ca.ET.021.01.1.1 | reverse complement strand
CTTCTTGCCGTTGAGCGCGACCGGATCGCCCTTGAGGAACTCGATTTCGATCTCGGTGACGGCGTCAGGGGCGTCCATCGGCGACACGGTGCGCTGGTGGACGAATTCCGGCGGCTCGCTCCATGGATCTTCCAGCACCTTGCCTTCGGAAGAGGAGTGCAGAAGATTGGCGTCGACCGAGAACGGCGCGTCGCCGCGCTTGTCCTTGGCCACGGGAATCTGATGCTGTTCGGCGAAGTTGATCAGGTCGGTGCGCGACTTGAACGACCAGTCGCGCCATGGCGCGATCACCTTGATGTCGGGGTTGAGCGCATAGGCCGAAAGCTCGAAGCGGACCTGGTCGTTGCCCTTGCCGGTGGCGCCATGCGCGATGGCGTCGGCGCCGGTCTCCCTGGCGATGTCGACCAGGTGCTTGGAGATCAGCGGCCGCGCGATCGAGGTTCCCAAGAGATAGGTGCCTTCGTAGACGGTGTTGGCGCGGAACATCGGGAAGACGAAGTCGGCGACGAATTCCTCGCGCACGTCGACGATGCGGATGTCCTTGATGCCCATCATCTCGGCCTTCTTGCGCGCCGGCTCCAATTCGCCGCCCTGGCCGAGATCGGCGGTGAAGGTGACGACTTCGGCGCCGAGTTCGGTCTGCAGCCATTTCAGGATGATGGATGTGTCGAGGCCGCCGGAATAGGCGAGCACGACCTTCTTGACGTCTTTGGTCTTGGACATTTCTGCTCCGTCGAAAAGCGGACGCTTGAGGCAATGGCGTCACGGATTGTCGGAGCGCCTTTTAGCAGGAACCGCAAAGCGAGCAAGCGCAGGCGGCGCCAGCCTTCTGATCCAGCCAATGGCGGGGCAGCCGAACGGGTTGGGGAAACAACCTGCTACAATCAGTGGCTGCATTTATATGCCGTATTTAATCAAGTTTTCACCCCCAGCCGCTAAACAACCAAGACAGAGCCGCCTGGCCGCATGTTGGCGCCGAAGCGGCTTTTGCCCGTTCGTCGCGGGTATCCTCGGGCTTGGGTCATCCTCGATGCGCGTTATATCCTGCATCGTCACGGAGCATAATCTGTGGCTTGTCCTGCTGGCCGCGCTGATGTGCGTCACCGGCTGCTGGGTGACGATCGGTCTCCTGGATCGCGCCAGGAAGACCGTCGGCATGCAGATGCGGGGCTGGCTGTTCCTGACCGCGGTCGCGGCCGGCTCTTCGATCTGGTGTACGCATTTCATCGCCATGCTGGCCTATCAGCCCGGCGCGCCGATCACCTTCGATCCGGCGCTCACCATGATATCCCTGGTCATCGCCATGGTTGGAACCGGGGCGGGTTTCGGTCTTGCCCTCGACAAAAGCCGCGGCCTGGCGCCGGAATGGGGCGGATGCCTTGTTGGGCTGGCAATCTGTGCCATGCATTATACCGGAATGATCGCCTATCACGTGGCCGGCATCGTCGAATGGGACGCCCGCTATGTGGTCGCTTCGCTGCTGATCGCGATGGCGTTCTCCGCCGTGGCGATCGGCCAGGCGGAGCGCCGGCCATATCGCTGGTCGCACTATCTCGGCATCGGATTGCTGGTGCTGGCGATCGTCGGCCTGCATTTCACGGCCATGGCCGCGGTGGCGGTGACGCCGCTCTCCTTCATCACCACGGGCACCAATCCCGATATCCTCGAAGCGATGGCCGTCGCCGTCGCCGTGGTCGGCCTGATCGTCGCGGCCACAGGCTTTGCCAGCTACCTGATCGACGAACGCGGCCGGCTCGAGAGCTTCGAGCGACTGCAGCACCTTGCCCTCAACGATGCGCTGACAGGTCTCGCCAACCGGGTCTCCTTCAACGACCGCCTCGACCATGAGATCGAGCGGGCACGCGAGGGAGGCGCGATGACGGCCGTCATCGTCATCGATCTCGACCGCTTCAAGGAGATCAACGACCTCAGGGGCCATGCGGCCGGCGATCAGGCACTCAAGATCATCGCCCGCAGGCTGGCGAAACTGACCGGCGACGGCGAGTTCGTCGCCAGGCTCGGCGGCGACGAATTCGCCGCCATCAAGCAATTCAAGGACCAGAACGAGCTGCTCGGCCTGGTTTCACGCCTGGAGAAGTCCCTGTTCGAGCCGCTGCTGCTCGACGATTTCGAGACCGTTACCGGCGCCAGCATCGGCGTCGCCGTCTATCCGCGTGACGGGGCCGACCGGGAGAGGCTGGTCAGCAATGCGGATCTGGCCATGTACCGGGCCAAGAACGACGTGGCGCGGGCCGTCTGTTTCTACGAATCGGCCATGGACGAGACGGCGCGGGCACGGCGCGCCCTGGCCACCGACCTTCGCCAGGCCATCGAACGTGGCGAACTCACGCTCCACTACCAGGTGCAGACTTCGGTCTCGACCGGCGCCACCTGCGGCTACGAGGCGTTGCTGCGCTGGACCCATCCGGTGCATGGCATGATCCCGCCCGCCGAATTCATTCCGATCGCCGAGGAGAATGGCTCGATCCTGGCGATCGGCGAATGGGTGCTGCGCACCGCGTGCCGCCAGGCAGCGTCCTGGGACAAGGGTCACAAGATCGCGGTCAACCTGTCGCCGGTGCAGCTCGCCCATGCCGATCTCGCCAAGCTCGTCCACCAGATCCTGGTCGAAACCGGCCTGTCGCCGAGGCGCCTCGAACTGGAGCTGACCGAATCGACGATCGTCGCCGACAAGGTCCGCACGCTGCACGTGCTGCGCCAGATCAAGGCGCTGGGCGTGACGATCGCGATCGACGATTTCGGCACCGGCTATTCGTCGCTCGACACGCTGCGCTCGTTTCCGTTCGACAAGATCAAGCTTGACCGTTCCTTCATGGCCGATGTCGAGCGCAGCCCGCAGGCCAAGGCGATCATCCGCGCGGTGCTGACACTGGGGCGCAGCCTCGACATTCCGGTGCTTGCCGAAGGTGTCGAGACGCATGTCCAGCTCACCATCCTGCAAGTGGAAGGCTGCAACGAGGCGCAAGGCTATTTCCTCGGCCGCCCCAAGCCGATCGACCAGATTTTGCTGAACGGAGCGGCCGCCCATTCGCTGGCGGAGATCGATCTGTCGGCGGCTTAGAAAACCCCGCCGCGGGAGGATACTCCCGCCTGCGCATCTGGCGTCGGCGCGGCGTATCTTGTATAGGCTCGGGACCTTCCCGAGGCCTTGCATGTCCTTCATTCCCGATACGACCACGCTGATCCAGTTCGCGATCGCCACCGTGATCCTGGCGATCACGCCGGGCCCCGACATGACGCTGTTCGTCTCGCGCACGCTGAGCCAGGGCCGCGCCACCGGCTTTGCCTCGATGGCCGGCGCGTTGTGCGGCACGCTGATCCACACCACGCTGGTGGTGGTCGGCGTCTCGGCGCTGATCGTCGCCTCGCCGATGGCTTTCTTCGTGCTGAAGATCTTTGGCGCCGGCTATCTCGTCTTCCTGGCCTGGCAGGCGATCGCCAAGGGCTCGGCCTTCTCGCCGGAGAAGAAGACAGGCCCGCGGATTTCGCTGCTGCGCAGCTGGGCGGCGGGGATCGGCGTCAACCTGCTCAACCCGAAGGTCATTCTGTTCTTCATGACCTTCCTGCCGCAATTCGTCTCCGCGCACGATCCGAACGCGCCCGGGAAGCTGTTCTTCCTCGGCGCCATGTTCATCGTGCTGTCGATCCCGGTGACGGTGCCGATGGTGCTGGCGGCGGAAAAATTCTCGGCGGCGATGAAGGCCAGCCCGCGCGTGACGCGGGTGGTCGACTATCTCTTCGCCGGCGTGTTCTCGGCCTTCGCGCTCAAGATCCTGACTGCCCAGGCGAAGTAGGGGCTTTCT
>NZ_RZSJ01000580.1:0-3825 GCF_003998025.1 Mesorhizobium sp. M8A.F.Ca.ET.021.01.1.1 | reverse complement strand
GGATTGGCGATGCCGAACACCCAGGCGCCGCCGCCGAGCGCCAGCAGCTTGTTGTGGTCCGGCCCGAACTGGAAGACGACGGTGTTGTTTGAGGCGACCATGGCAAGGCTACGGGCGATCGACAGCATGCCGAGCGTCACCACGAAGGGCGGAAAGCCCAGGTAGGCGATAAAAATGCCATTGAAGGCGCCGATGACGAGCGCGGTGGCGATAGTGGCCAGAATGCCGATCTCGATCGAATAACCGGCATGCATGGTGACCGCCAGCACCATCGAGCATAGGCACAGCACCGAACCGACAGACAGGTCGATGCCGCCGGTGATGATGACGAAGGTCATGCCGAGCGCGACGATGGCGACGAAGGTGATGTTGCGGGTGATGTTGTAGAGGTTCTTCGATGTGGCGAAGGCATCGGTGGCGAAGGACAGGAAAATACAGGCCAGGATGACGGCGATCACCACCCAGAAAGTCTGGCTGGAGAACAGGCGCGACAGCAAGGTGTGCTGCTTCTGCGCGATCGTCTGGTCAAGGGTGACTGCCATTATCGACCTTTCCTGCGCTGCCGATGCGCGGTGAAATCCGGGTTCGCCATTCTCATGCCACCTGCTCGATGGCGCCGGTGATCAGCCCGGTGACCTCTTCGGGCGAACTCGACGCGATCGCCTTGTCGGCGACCTTCCGGCCGCGCCGCATGACGATGACGCGGTCGGCGACGTCGAAGACGTCGGGCATGCGGTGGCTGATCAGCACGACAGCGATGCCCTGGTCGCGCAGATGACGGATGAGGTTCAGCACTTCGGCGACCTGCCGCACCGAGATCGCCGCCGTCGGCTCGTCCATCAGCACGATCTTGGCCTGAGACAGCATGGTGCGAGCGATCGCCACCGCCTGGCGCTGGCCGCCCGACATCTGCTTGACGAGGTCGCGCGGGCGGGTCTCGGATTTCAGTTCGGCGAAGATCTGGCCGGCGCGCTTGTACATGGCGGCGTAGTCGAGGATGCGGAACGGGCCGACGCCGCGGCGCAATTCGCGGCCGAGATAGACATTGGCCGCCGCAGTCAGATTGTTGCAGAGCGCCAGGTCCTGGTGAACGATCTCGATGCCGTGCTGGCGCGCCTCGACCGGCTTATGCAGGATCAGCTCCTTGTCATCCATCCGCATCGTGCCATGGCTCGGCCGGAAATTGCCGGCTATCATCTTGACCAGCGTCGATTTGCCGGCGCCATTGTCTCCCATCAGGCCGACAACCTGTCCGGGCTCGATCGACAGCGACACGTCGTTGACCGCCTGGATGGCGCCGAAATGCTTCGAGATGTTGGTGAGTTCGAGAACCGCCACCAGTCTTTGCCTCCCATATCAGGCCCATCCGCCCGCGGACAGGCGACGGCATCCATTCGCCTTCCCAACTCCTCCCGGGACAGCGATGCCGTCATTTACGCGAATGGCGTCGCGGGCGTCAATTGTCGACGGGCAATTGTCAGACGAATAGTGGCGTGCTGTTTTTGAAAAATCAGTTTTGTAGGACAAATAGCAATTGACGTTGGCGGCAAGCCGTTATTAGTTGAGCGTCGGAGGAAGACATGCCGGCCTTGACGACGCCATCGGCGGCGCCACCGTTCGGAAGGTTTTGGCGATCGTGCGGCGTCATCGCTGAACTGGTCGCATCTGAAAATGCTTATCGGCCTGGCCGGATTGAATGAGCGCACGCGTCTCAGTCATCTCGCATCCTGGCTGGTTTGTGTGGCGGGCACGCCGTGTCCGTCTGTTTCCAAGGGAGGACTGACATGAGGAAAACAGTATTGCTCGCCGCCGTCGCCGCCATGGCGCTGGGCGCCGGGCCGGCTTTGGCCAAGAAGCAGCTCGTCATCGTGGTGAAAGGTCTCGACAATCCGTTCTTCGAAGCCATCCACCAGGGCTGCGAGAAGTGGAACAAGGAAAACGCCAGCTCGGAATATGAATGCTTCTACACCGGCCCGGCATCGACTTCCGACGAGGCCGGCGAGGCGCAGATCGTGCAGGATATGCTGAGCAAGGCCGACACGGTGGCGATGGCGATCTCGCCGTCCAACGCGCCGCTGATCGCGCAGACGATCAAGAGCGCCAATCCGTCGATTCCGATCATGACCGTCGACGCCGACCTCGCCAAGGAAGACGCGGCGCTGCGCAAGACCTATCTCGGCACCGACAACTATCTGATGGGCAAGAAGATCGGCGAGTACATCAAGAAGGCCAAGCCGAACGGCGGCACGATCTGCACCATCGAGGGCAATCCGGCGGCCGACAACATCCTGCGCCGCGCGCAAGGCATGCGCGACGCGCTGACGGGCAAGGAGGGCCTCGCGGCCCTTGCCGGCGAAGGCGGCTGGACGGAAGTCGCCGGCTGCCCGGTGTTCACCAATGACGACGGCGCCAAGGGCGTTCAGGCGATGACCGACATCCTCGCCGCCAATCCCAAGCTCGACGCGTTCGGCATCATGGGCGGCTGGCCGCTGTTCGGCGCGCCGCAGCCCTATCGCGACCTGGTCGGACCGCTGAAGGACCGGCTGGCCAAGAACGACTTCGTCATCGGCGCCGCCGACACGATCGGCGACGAGGTGGCGATCGCCAGGGACGGCCTTGTCACCGCGCTGGTCGGCCAGCGGCCCTTCGAAATGGGCTACAAGGCGCCATCGGTGATGATCGACCTGGTCACGGGCAAGAAGGTTGACGATCCGGTGTTCACCGGTCTCGACGAATGCACCAAGGACACGGTCGACACCTGCATCCAGAAGTAGGGTTTTCGATCAGGGGCGCCCGCCAAGCGGGCGCCCCTCCACCTCGTCGGATGATTGGGGCAGACGCTTCAGGGGCCAGCGGCTCCGGCTTTGTCGCGCCCATGGTTTGGTTTTTCGGCAACGGGATCGGCGCGCCGCGCGGCTCCGGATCAATCCGGGCGACAGACGGCCGACCTATTGGAACGTGGATGCCGGACGAAAAGGCAAAGAAACAGGCTGGTCGGGCGAAGGCGCAAGCCAACCGCGATACGGCGGTCGTCCGCAGGGCGGATGCGGCGCACTTTCCCGGGTCCAGCGTTCATGCATCGCTCGCCAGCGAGATCGGGCTCAGGATCGTGCGCGGCGACTATCCGCCCGGCAGCATCCTGCCAAATGAGGCCAAATGGGCCGAAACCTTCAATGTCAGCCGTTCGGCGGTGCGCGAGGCGATCAAGATGCTGATGGCCAAGAGCCTTCTGGCATCGCGTCCCAAGATCGGCAGCTGGGTCGAGCCGAAGGAGCGCTGGAACCTGCTCGACCGCGACGTGCTGGCCTGGTACGCGACCGCACCGGATCGCGAGGCGTTCCTGCGCACCGTGCAGGAGTTCCGTCACATCATCGAACCGGAGGCCTCCGCCTTTGCCGCGATGCGGCGCAGCGACGAGGAGATGGCCGAGATCAGCCTGGCGTGCCGCGAGATGGGGGAGGCGGCCAACCTGGCCGAGCGCATCCGTGCCGATACGCGCTTCCACCTCGCCATCCTGCGGGCGTCGGGCAACGACCTGCTGGTGCCGCTCGGCGTGCTGATCGAATCGGCGCTCGACCATCTCTTCGCTTTCACCACGCGCCAGGTCGGCGATCAGCGGCGGGCGCAGAATCTGCACGAGGCGATCGAGAAGAGCATCCGCCTGCAGCGGCCGGCAGCCGCCCGCAACGCCGTGCACAAGCTGCTCGCCGACACCGATGAGGGGATCGGAAGAGGCCGGCGGTAAGGCCAGCCGTCCGGGGCCTCAGATCGTCTGCTTCTTGCCATCCTTCATCGGCATCAGGTCGATACCATTCACCTTGGCGA
>NZ_RZSJ01000057.1:0-17641 GCF_003998025.1 Mesorhizobium sp. M8A.F.Ca.ET.021.01.1.1 | reverse complement strand
GCCCGAAAGATTATGACCATCCTCAGCGCCATGCTTCGACACAACCAACCCTGGTATCCAGACAAAGCCTGAAAACACAGTTGCTCATCCGACCTCGCTTCGCGAGGCCACCTTCTCCCACAAGGGGGAAGGAAGAAGCGCCGCGCCCTGCGCCACCTTCAGCGCCAGCGCCGCCCCTCATTGCCCTGCCGGGCATTTCTCCCCGTATAGGACGGGAGAAAGGGGCTGGCCGCAACGCCGGCACTTTTCTTGCAGCGCTGATAATTGGCGAAAGCGTCGGCCACAGCACCCCTCTCCCCGTCACTATACGGGGAGAGGATGCCGGCAGGCAGGTGAGGGGCAGCACCAACCTTCGTCGTCTTTACCCTAACCTGTGATCCTCACATGCGGCGCGAACACCCTGATCGCCTCGATAACGCATCGGATAGGCGCGAAACCGTACCTCTCACTCCGTCGCGCACCCCTCGACCGTCGCCTTCGGCGACACCTTCCCCCACAAGGGCGGGAAGGGAGAGCCTACCCGGTCACCGCCACATGCGGCGCCAGCCGCTTGATCGCGGCGACAATGTCCAGCCCGCTCATGTCGAGCGAGTTGACCTCCATGCGCACGGTGTTCCCGCCGAATAGCGCATTGGCCAGCGCGTCGGACGGCTCACCGGTCAGTTCGAAACTGACCATGCCCGAGCCCTTGCCGGAGGAGGAGAGGCGCACGCTTTGCACCCTGTGCCAGGGCACCAGCACGTCGCCGAGGCGGCGATCGCGAAAACCGTTTTCGTCGAGCACCACCTTGACCGAGGTGTCGAAGGCGCCGCGCACCATGTAGCCGCCGAACCCGAGGAAACCAAGCGCCAGCAACGCCACCAAAAACACCCGCCCGCCATCGGCGCCGTTGGCCAGCCCCTTCAGCGTATAGAAGCCAAAAATCGCCGCCATCAGCAACGACCCTGCGACGGAAGAGAACTTGTTGGTGGGACTGTTGCGGAGTTCGACGGGGGCGGACATTGGGGCGCACTCACCGGTCGGGCTTCAGCAAGGTCCAGATCCAGCCGATGAAGGTCAGCACCAGGAAGGGATAGCCGGCCGCCGGCAGCGGCGCCGAGGTCGGCAGCAAGGGCGCGCCCCACAGCACCATGCCCACCGACACCAGGAACAGCACGGCGGCAATGAGCCCGGTGATCCGCATCCACAGCGCAAAAGTGTTGGGCACGCTGACCAGGATCAGCGCCGCCGCCCAAAGCGAGATGCCGCCGACATAGGAAGGCACGCTGGCCTGCAACCCCGCCGCGTTGCCAGCCAGAAGCAGGCTCTCCCCGGCAAGGAAGGTCAGGAAGCCCGCGGCGACGCAATCATTGCCGAGCCGCTGGTATTTCATGGTGAGCAGTGCTGCGGCCACGACGAGCGCCACGCCGTCGATCGTCCAGAGCGTTTCACGCAGCGACGCGCTGGCGACGAAGGTGCCGGCCAGGCCGAAGGCGCCGCCGATGGCGAGGCCGAGAGAGGCGATGGTGTCTGAAGTGGTGCGCATGTGGTGTGTCCCCAAGCTAGGGGGAGGATACGTCGGAACGGAGTATACTCAAAGGGGCGGTCCGCCGTCCGGTGTGAAGCGCGTTAGCCCAGTTCAAATTGATTTTGGCGAGCTTGGGCGTGTCCGGCGAAAGGAAAGGCGGTAGGTATCCAGGGATGTCCCGTCACCCGCACTGGGGTGGGACCCGCTGCCTCGGGCCGGAGGCCGGACCCCTCAATCGCCCATCTTCAGCGCCTGGATAAACGCCTCCTGCGGAATATCGACCTTGCCGAACTGGCGCATCCGCTTCTTGCCCTCTTTCTGCTTGTCGAGCAGCTTGCGCTTGCGCGAGACGTCGCCGCCGTAGCACTTCGCCGTGACGTCCTTGCGCAGCGCCGAGATGGTTTCGCGCGCGATGACCTTGCCGCCGATGGCGGCCTGGATCGGGATCTTGAAGAGGTGGTGCGGGATCAGCTCCTTCAGCTTCTCGCACATCTGCCTGCCGCGCTTTTCCGCCGCCGTGCGGTGCACCAGCATCGAGAGCGCGTCGACCGGCTCCTCATTGACCAGGATCGACATCTTCACCAGGTCGCCCTCGCGGTAGTCGGTCAGGTGGTAGTCGAACGAGGCGTAGCCTTTGGAGATCGACTTCAGGCGATCGTAGAAATCGAAGACCACTTCGTTGAGCGGCAGATCGTAGGTCAGCATGGCGCGCTTGCCGACATAGGAGAGGTCGGCCTGGATGCCGCGCCGGTCCTGACAGAGTTTCAGGATGCCGCCGAGATAGTCGTCGGGGGTCAGGATGGTGGCGCGGATCCATGGCTCTTCGATGGCCGAGATTTTCACCACGTCGGGCATGTCGGCCGGGTTGTGCAGTTCCTTGACCGAGCCGTCATTGAGCAGCAGCCGATAGACGACCGATGGCGCGGTGGCGATCAGGTCGAGGTTGAACTCGCGCTCCAGCCGCTCCTGGATGATTTCGAGATGCAACAGGCCAAGGAATCCGCAGCGATAGCCGAAGCCCAGCGCCGCACTGGTTTCCATTTCATAGGAGAAGCTGGCGTCGTTGAGGCGCAGTTTGCCGACGGCGGCGCGCAGGTCCTCGAAATCGGCGGCGTCGACCGGGAACAGGCCGCAGAACACCACCGGCTGCGCCGGCTTGAAGCCGGGCAAGGCATGCGCGGTCTGGCGCCTGTCCTCGGTGATGGTGTCGCCGACGCGGGTGTCGGCCACTTCCTTGATCGAGCCGGTGAAGAAGCCGAATTCGCCGGGGCCGAGCTCGTCGACATTGATGCGGGCGGGCGTGAACACGCCGGTGCGCTCGACCAGATATTTTGCGCCGGTGCCCATCATGCGGATGGTCTGGCCTTTCCTGAGCACGCCGTCGATGATGCGCACCAGCACGATGACGCCGAGATAGGCGTCGTACCAGCTGTCGACCAGCATCGCCTTCAGCGGTGCCGTGGCATCGCCCTCGCGCGGCGGCGGCAATTGGTGGACGATGGCTTCCAGCACGTCGGGAATGCCCAGCCCGGTCTTCGCCGAGATCAGCACGGCGCCCGAAGCGTCGATGCCGATCACCTCCTCGACCTGCTCGCGGATGCGCTCCGGCTCGGCGGCCGGCAGGTCGACCTTGTTCAGCACCACGACGATCTCGTGGTTGTTGTCGATCGCCTGGTAGACATTGGCGAGCGTCTGCGCCTCGACGCCCTGGCTGGCATCGACCACCAGCAGCGAACCTTCGCAGGCGGCCAGCGACCGCGACACTTCATAGGCGAAGTCGACATGGCCGGGCGTGTCGATGAGGTTGAGGATATAGTCCTCGCCATTGTTGGCGCGGTACTTAAGCCGCACCGTCTGCGCCTTGATGGTGATGCCGCGCTCGCGCTCGATGTCCATCGAGTCCAGCACCTGCTCCTTCATGTCGCGCAGCTCCAGCCCGCCGGTCGACTGGATCAGGCGGTCGGCGAGCGTCGATTTGCCATGGTCGATATGGGCGACGATGGAAAAATTGCGGATGTGGTCGAGGGGCGTGCTCATGCCGCGCGCTTTAGCAGGGGCGGCAAGCGGCGGCAAGGCTTGGCGCCCAAGGGCTGCCCGCCGCACACAAAGCGGTGAAATCGGCAAAAGAATCGAAAAACCGGTCTGCGCGCCAACGATGCATAAACTTTAATCGTTCAGATTAGACCTTGGTTTGCCGGCTGCGTGGTAATCGCACGCTCGCTAATGCCTGTTGGGGGTTGGAAATGTTCAAGCTTGCAAGCGGCTTTGCCCGTTCCCGCGGCGGGTCGATGATGCCGCTCTTCCTGGTGAGCCTGATGCCGCTGATCGCGGCCGTCGGCTTCTCGGTCGACTACACCAGCGCGGTCCAGACCAGGTCCAACCAGCAGCAGGCGCTGGATGCCGCGATCCTGACGATCACCACCATGGACACCACGTCGACGCTGCCGCAGCGCCAGACGATGCTGCAGGATTCCTTCATCGCCAACGGCGGACAAGGCACAGCGACGCTGACCAGCTTCGTGGCTGGGACCACCGCCACCGCGACCACCGCGCGGGCCACGGCAAGTTTCGCCATGCCGACCGTTTTCATGACCATCGCCAGGATCGACACCGTGCCGATCGCGGTGGCCTCGGCGGTCAGCAAGCCGCCGGCGCTGGTCGCGGCCAACTTCAAGGTCACCGGCGTATCGGGCTACTGGAACAAGAAGATGACGCTCTACGGCACGCAATTCGGTGCGACGACGGCCAAGCCGCTGATGACGATCGACTACGTCTATGGCAAGACCGGAGACCCGAAGGGCTATGGCACCACCACCACCAGCATCCTTACGACCGATTCGACCGGCAAGACCGTCACCACGGTGGCCCAGACGCAGGTTTGCAAGCTCGCCGGCTCCAACCCGCCCGCCGGTGCGGTGATCCAGACCGACAAGTTCCAGACAAAATTTTACTGTGTCGACACGATGTATCCCGCCGATGGCACCGGCGCGTCCATCGATGTCAGCCAGATGGGTGGCCTCAGTCTGCAGATGTATGTGCCATCAGGCAACCCGCAATATCTCAAGACGAATGATCCGACCACCTCCAACCGGCTCTACAGCGGGATCAAGGATCCGCAGACCAACGCTATCAATTACAATGAGATCGCGACCGGCCAGGTCGTCGATATCTTCGGCCTCGTGCCTTGCGGTTCGACAGGCTATCAGGCCTGGGAAGACGGCGGCAACGCGGTCCCGGCGCCGGTCAGCAACGCCGACTTCTTCTACAACGTGACCGGCAAGTGCGACTTCAACAAGCGGCCCTCGGACACCGCGCTGACACAGTAACACTGCCGATCTCCCCCCTCGTGGGGGAGATGGCCGGCAGGCCAGAGGGGGGCGCTGTCCCGCCGACCTTGCCAAGTTCACGATGTTCCGCCCTGGGTCGACCGGCCATGTCCCCCGCGTGCGCCGACATCTGTTTAAAAGCGCGAGCATAGGCGCTCTACGCCCCCCTCTGTCCTGCCGGACATCTCCCCCACGAGGGGGGAGATTGGACGCGCGACCGTTTTCGCCAATCTCCAGCGCCGCAAGGAAGAGGGGCAGGCGCTCTTCAATCACAAACCGGTGAGCGCTGTAACGAAGCGGCAAGTGGCGGCGAAGTGGGGATATGACGGGCGCATCGTGGCGCCCTCCCAGGGAGCAAGCCGATGTCGCCAGTCATCTCAAGCAGGGTCCTCGCACTGTCCGGCCTCGCCGCTCTGGCGCTCGCCGCCTCGCTCGGCGCGGCGGCAGCCCAGCCGCTCAGCGTGGTCGAACTGTTCACCAGCCAGGGCTGCTCGTCCTGTCCGCCGGCCAATGCCAACCTCATCAAGGTCAAGGACCGGCCCGGCGTGCTCGCGCTGTCGTTCAACGTCACCTATTGGGACTATCTCGGCTGGAAGGACACGTTCGGCAAGCAGGAATTCACCCAGCGCCAGGTTTCCTACGAGCCGCCGCTCGGCCATGACGGGCCGTTCACGCCGCAAGTGGTGGTCAACGGCCATGCCGACGTCGTCGGCGCCGCACCCGGTGAGATCGAACATCTGATCACTGCCACGGCCAAGACCGGCGGTCCGTCGCTTTCGCTCGACGGCGGCAAGGTCGCGATCGGCGCCGGCGCGGCACCGGGCGGCAAGGCCGATGTCTGGCTGGTGCGCTACACCAAGGGTGTCGTCGAGGTGCCGGTGGCGCGCGGCGAAAACACCGGCCGCACCTTGCCGCACGCCAATGTCGTGCACGCGCTGACAAAACTCGGCAGCTGGAGCGGCGAGGCCAAGACGCTCGATCTGCCGGCAGCCTCGGGCGGCCTCAGCACCGCCGTGCTGGTGCAGTCGCCCGGCGGCGGGCCGATCCTGGCCGCCGCCGCCAACTAGATCGCGTTCGAGCAGAGATTTGCCGAGCAGAGATTTGCGCCACCGCATGGGCGGCGGCGCAAGACCCCGGCCGTCCAAAAGGGCGTGCCACCAACCCCACAAGGAAACCGACCATGACCAATTTCTCCCGCCTGACGCTGCCGGCGCTCGCGCTCGCTCTGTGCTCGACCGCGCTGTTTGCCGGCGGCATCGCGCGCGCCGATGATGCCACCAATGCGATGAAGCCCGCCGCGGACGCCATGAAGCCGGCCGCGGACGCGATGAAGCCGGCAACCGATGCGATGAAGCCGGCCGACCCGATGGCCACCAACTCCATGAAGCCCGCCGCCGATGCCATGAAGCCCGCTGCGGATGCCATGAAGCCCGCCGCGGACGCGATGAAACCGGCGACCGATGCCATGAAGCCGGCAACGGATGCCACCGCCAATTGAGCTTGGCGCGTGGCTGTCCCCGGCGGGCTCCCTGTCCAGCCGGGGACAGTCGCTGGAACAATCCCGGCAAAGGCTTGAAGCGGTTTTGCGTCGGGGACTACGTCAAGGCGAAAGTCCCGGCGCACGCGAATGTGAGGCGCCGCCGCAACTCGCGCATCGCGCCACCGTAGCTGATCCAATAGACTGATCCCCCAAATTACTGATCAACGGGGAAGCCATGAGGAGTGCAACCATGACCAACACCAACAACCGTTCGGCCGGTCTTGTCCGGGGCGCGCTCGCCGCACTCGCCCTTGCCGTCGCGGGCGCCGCCTTCTGGCTGACGCCGGCCATCTCCGCCGAGGACGCGGTGAAAATCCCGCCGCCGGCAATCGACGAAAAGGCGGCCACGGGCAGCGAAAAGGCAATCTTCGCCGGTGGCTGCTTCTGGGGCGTGCAGGGCGTGTTCCAGCACGTCAAGGGCGTCAGCAAGGCGGTTTCCGGCTATACTGGCGGCGCCAAGGACGACGCCGTCTACGAGACGGTCGGCACCGGCCGCACCGGCCATGCCGAATCCGTCGAGATCACCTATGATCCCTCCGTCGTCACCTACGGCCAGCTGCTGCAGGTCTATTTCTCGGTAGCCCACAACCCGACCCAGCTCAACTACCAGGGACCGGACTCCGGCACCCAGTACCGCTCGACGATCTTCGCCGAGAATGACGCGCAGAAGAAGATCGCGCAGAGCTACATCGCCCAGCTCGACAAGGCCAAGGTGTTCTCCGAGCCCATCGTCACCACGCTGGAGACCGGCAAGACCTTCTATCCGGCCGAAAACTACCACCAGGACTTCCTGACGCTGAACCCGACCTACCCCTACATCGTCTACAACGACCTGCCCAAGGTGGCGAATTTGAAGACGCTGTTCCCGGCGCTCTACAGCGAAAAGCCGGTACTGGTGCTGTCGGCGAGTAATTAAGAGAGGATAGGCCGGCGGGACAGCGCCCCTCTCTGCCCTGCCGGGCATCTCCCCCCTCAAGGGGGGAAATCGGCAGCTTCGGCGTCTCGCCAGCTTTCCGCGTTGGAGATTGGCGAAAGCCTAGCCAACATCGATCTCCCCCCTCGAGGGGGGAGATGGCCGGCAGGCCAGAGAGGGGCGCCTCGCCGTGACCTCTACCGCAAGCGCTCGATCACCCCTCAATCGTAAGTCAGATCCGTCGCCTTGCCGCCGAACACGCGGTAGGCGTAGAACGAATAGAAGATGATCACCGGCAGCACCACCACGGTGCCGGCCAGGATGATCGCCAGGCTCTCGGTGGCCGATGCCGCCTGCCAGATGGTCAGGCGATCGGGCACCACGAACGGATAGAACGACCAGGCCAGCCCGGCAAAACCGAGCGCGAAGATGGCGGCGAGCGTCAGGAACGGCGTCAGCGCATGGCGGTCGTCGGGCCTCGGCAGGTGGAAGGTCTGCCGCCACAGCCAGAGGAACAGCAGCGCCGACAGGATCGGCAGCGGCGACAGATAGAGCATCTGTGGCCAGACGAACCATTTGTCGAAGATGCGCGGGCTGGCGAAGGGCGTCGCCAGCGACACCGCGGCCATGCCGAGCGCGGTCAGCACCAGTGCCGTGCGCAGCCAGCGCACAGCCTTCTTCTGAAGCTCGCCTTCGGTCTTGTAGATCACCCAGGCAGCGCCCATCGCCGCGTAGGCGGCCGCCAGGCAGAACGCCACCAGCACGCCGAACGCCATGCCGCCCCGCCCGACATCGAGGCCGAGCACGTAGACGCCCAGCATGTAGCCCTGCGCCAGCGAGGCGATGACCGAACCCAGGAAGAAAATACGGTTCCAGCGATGTTTTTTCCCCGCCGGCACCTTGGCGCGGAAATCGAAGGCGACGCCGCGCAGGATCAGCCCGACCAAAAGCACGAAGACGGGAATGTAGAGCGCGGTGAGGATGACGCCATGCGCCAGCGGAAAGGCGACCAGAAGCAGGCCGACGGCCAGCACCAGCCAGGTCTCGTTGGCGTCCCAGAACGGGCCGATTGCCGCGATCATCGTGTCCTGCTCGGTGTCCTCGGCGGCGGCGAACAGGATGCCGATGCCGAGGTCGAACCCGTCGAGAATGACATAGATCAGGATGGCGAGGCCCATCAGACCGGCGAAGATGAGGGGGAGCAGGGTTGGCCAGTCATAGGTCATCGGGATATCTCCCAGCCGCGATGGGCCGGGTGCACGGCCTTACCGCTTGAAGCGATCGTTTCAAATCGATTATCGGGGTTGGCGCCGCCCGTCATCGCCCTGCCGGGCACTTCCCGTATAGTGGCGGGGAGAAGTGGGCTGGCCGCACCGCCGGCACCCCTCCAGCAACGCTGACGAGAAGCGAAACCGGCGACGACAGCGCCCCTCTCCCCGTCACTATACGGGGAGAGGATGCCGGCAGGCAGGTGAGGGGCGGCGCGGACCTGCGATGAAAGCATGCTCACTCCCCCGCCGCCGGTTGCGACATGGCCGTCTTCATCACGCCCGGCAGCGGCGATGAATCGCCATCCTTGGCCGCCTTCAGCGCCAGGTGCACCAGCACGCCGAGATAGGCGATCAGCAAAAGCAGGTAGAGCAGGAGATAGATGGCGAGCGTCAGCGCGACATGGCTGCCGGCCACCGGACCGACGGCGTCGGCGGTCTTCAGCACGCCGGTCACCAGCCAGGGCTGGCGGCCGATCTCGGTCGTGTACCAGCCGGCCAGTGTCGCCAGCCAGCCCGACAGCGCCATCGGCACCATCAGCAGGGCGAGCGGCCTGGGCAGCGAATGCCGGCGCTTGAGGAAGAAGGCGGCCGACCACGAGACGGCGAGCATCAAAAGCCCGGTGCCGACCATGATGCGGAAGCTCCAGAAGAGCGGAAAGACCGGCGGGTGGTTGCCGGGGTAGTCGTTCAGCCCTGGCACCACGCCGTCGGTGCCGTGCCGCAGGATAAGGCTGGCCCCATCCGGAATCGCGACCTCGAATCTGTTTTCCTTCGCCGCCTCGTCGGGGAGCGCGAACAGCACCAGCGGCACGTTGGGGCCGGTGTTCCAGTTGGCCTCCATGGCCGCGATCTTCTGCGGCTGGTGTTCCAGCGTGTTGAGCCCATGCTGGTCGCCGGCCAGGATCTGGATCGGGATCAGGATGGCGGCGGTGAAGACGCCGGTGCGCAGCGCCTTCCACATCGATTCCGAACGGTCGCCCCTGAGGTGGCGCAGCGCCGACAGGCCAGCGATCAGGAACGAGACCGTAAGCCCCGAGGCGAGCAGCATGTGCACCAGCCGGTAGGGCATGGACGGGTTGAAGACGATGGCCCACCAGTCGACGGCATGTGCCACGCCATCGCGCATCTCGAAGCCGGCCGGGGTCTGCATCCAGGAATTGAGCGCGATGATCCAGAAGGCCGACAGCGTGGTGCCGCCGGCAACCAGCACCGTCGCCAGCGTGTGGACGCGGTTGGAAACGCGACGGAACCCGAACAGCATGATGCCGAGGAAGGCCGCTTCGAGGAAGAAGGCGGTGAGGATCTCGTAGGCGAGCAGCGGTCCGGCGATGTTGCCGACATGCTCCATGTAGCCCGGCCAGTTGGTGCCGAACTGGAAGCTCATGGTGACGCCCGAAACCACGCCCATGGCAAAGGACAGCGCGAACACCTTCACCCAGGTGAAATAGGCGCGCATCCAGGCGGAATCATTGGTCGCGTTATAACGCAGCTTGAAGAACAGCAGCACCCAGCCAAGGGCAATGGTGATCGTCGGAAACAGGATATGAAACGAAATATTCGCGCCGAACTGCATGCGCGAGAGAATAAGCGGGTCCATGGCGGGCTCCGGCTGCTTATTATTTCGACGCAACTCCGGGCAGAAAACCTCTTTACACTTTTCCTGGAATTGCTCCAATACTGGCGAAGGATAGGCCCGAAGCGGGGGCAGGTCAAAGCGGCGTCCTGCCGCGAGGCTGAACGCCACAGGACAATTTTACCGGATGCAGGCGATCTGTCTTCAGGCTGCCCGCGCCCCGGTGTCGAGAACTGGCAGCAGCGGCATTGACTTGCGGTTGCACCGGGCGACAACAGGCCTATATGAAGTCACCTCTTTCAGGCAGCCGTTTTCAACCATGCCCTCCATTCTGTCCATTTCCGGGGTCTCCAAGACCTACGCCACCGGCTTCACCGCGCTCAAGGAAGTCAATCTCGATATCCAGCGGGGCGAGATTTTCGCCCTGCTCGGCCCCAACGGCGCCGGCAAGACGACGCTGATCTCGATCGTCTGCGGCATCGTCAACCGCTCGTCGGGCACCGTCACGGTCGACGGGCACGACATCAACAAGGACTATCGCGCCGCGCGCAGCCTGATCGGGTTGGTGCCGCAGGAACTCACCATCGACGCCTTCGAGAGCGTCTGGGCAACGGTCAATTACAGCCGCGGCCTGTTCGGCAAGCCGGCCAATCCGGCCTTTGTCGAGAAGGTGCTGCGCGATCTGTCGCTCTGGGACAAGAAGGACGCCAAGGCCATCACCCTGTCGGGCGGCATGAAGCGGCGGCTGATGATCGCCAAGGCGCTGTCGCACGAGCCGCGCATCCTGTTCCTCGACGAGCCGACCGCCGGCGTCGACGTCGAGCTGCGCCAGGACATGTGGGAGATGGTGCGCCGGTTGCGCGAGGACGGCGTCACCATCATCCTCACCACGCACTATATCGAGGAAGCCGAGGCCATGGCCGACCGCGTCGGCGTCATCAACCGCGGCGAAATCATCCTGGTCGAAGGCAAGGCCGAACTGATGCGCAAGCTCGGCCGCAAGCAGATGACGGCGGAGCTGCGCGCGCCGCTCGCCAGCGTGCCCGACGGGCTCTCGCACTACGCGCTCGAACTGTCGCCGGACGGCACCCAACTCACCTACACCTATGACAACCAGAGCGACCGGCCGGGCGTCGCCTCGCTGATCAGGGATCTCGAGGCGGCCGGCATCCAGTTCCGCGATCTCGACACCAAGAACAGCTCGCTCGAAGAGATCTTCGTCAATCTCCTGAGGCAAAAGCCATGAACCTGCGTGCGGCCCCTAATTTTCGCGCGGTATGGGCGATCTACCGGGTCGAGATGGCGCGTGCGTTCCGCACCGTGCTGCAGAGCATCATCTCGCCGGTCATCTCGACCTCGCTCTATTTCGTCGTCTTCGGCTCGGCCATTGGCTCGCGCATCACCGAGATCGACGGCATCAGCTACGGCGCCTTCATCGTGCCGGGACTGATCATGCTGTCACTCTTGACGCAGTCGATCTCTAACGCCTCCTTCGCCATCTATTTCCCGAAATTCGTCGGCTCGATCTACGAACTTTTGTCAGCTCCGGTCTCCTATCTGGAGATCGTCATCGCCTATGTCGGTGGGGCAGCGACCAAGTCGATCATCCTCGGCCTGATCATCCTGGCGACGGCTTCGCTGTTCGTGCCGCTACAGATCGAGCATCCGTTCTGGATGCTCGCCTTCCTGATCCTGACGGCGGTCACCTTCAGCCTGTTCGGCTTCATCATCGGCATCTGGGCGAAAAGCTTCGAGCAGCTGCAGTTGGTGCCACTGCTGATCGTCACCCCGCTGACCTTCCTCGGCGGCAGTTTCTATTCGATCCACATGCTGCCAGGCATCTGGAAGACGATTACGCTGTTCAACCCCGTGGTTTACCTGATCAGCGGCTTTCGCTGGAGTTTCTACGGCAAGGCCGACGTCTCGGTCGGCATCAGCCTCGGCATGACGCTGGTGTTCCTGGCCGCCTGCATCGCGATCGTCGCCTGGATCTTCCGGACCGGCTACCGGCTGCGCAACTGATCGGCTGAAGGCGTCCTGAGCCGCAGCCGAGATTTGTGAGATTCAGCGCAGGCCGGCCTCACCTGAATATCGGCGGATCTCAGATGGCCTTGACCAGCCGCAGCAGCCCCAGCATCTCGATGTAGGCCCCCTCGCGAAAGGCGATATAGACCGGCTCCTCGGCGCCATGGAAGCGGCGCTTGAATGCCGCCTGTCCCTGCAGGTTGAACCTGCGGCGGTTGATCCAGGGCGAGTCGTAGGCGCGCTGGAAGGTGTTGCGCCAGAACTCGCTTTCGGCAAATCCGCTCGGGCCGACATCGACCAGCGGCGACAGGCCGAGCGTCACCACCGAAACGCCTTCCTCGCGAAAGCGGTCGACGGCGAATTTGGTCAGGCCGATCTCGGCATGCGGCGAGGCATCGATATGCTTGCGCTTGAAGGCGGTGGTGTAGCCGATCACCTTGCCGTCGGCGAACAGCGGATCGAAGTCGAGCAGGGCGACCAGGTCGCCATCGGGACCGTGCAGGACGAAACGGCGCATGTCGGTGCCGAGCTGCTCGTAAAACGGACGGTTGAGAAAACCCATCTCCCAGCGCTTGACGATACGGTCGCCGCGCCAGTTTTGGGAGAGCCGGGAGATCTCGTCGAGATGGATCGTGCGCTTGTCCTCCTCGAACGAAAAGCCTTTCTTCAGCAGCCAGCGCTCGGAATAGCGCACGGTCTCGTTGCGCTTGCCGGAAAAATCATGGTCGGGCAGGACAAGGCGGGTGTCGATGCCCAGCCGGTTGACCTTGTAGCCGAGTCCGGCAAGGACCTGGGCGGTCTGTTCGCCGATCTGCACGAACCATGGGCCGCCGGCACGCTCGACGAAGCGTCTGATATAATCGGGCCGCTGCGCCGGCGCCGCCACCGGATCGCCGAGCGCGAAATGATGCCTCATCTTGGTGCCGAAGGCGATGTAGCCGTCGGCGTCGCCAAAATAGGAAAGCTTGCGCTGCGCGGCGGTGGAATAGGCGAGCGAGAAATCGCCATAGCGGCGCACCAGCGCCAGCCGCTCGACATGCGTCAGCGCCAGTCGCTCGACCTTGGGCGAGGCGCCCTCGAGGATGTTGTCGAAATAGATCCGCAAGGAGGGCATGGTCGAGATTCCGCGTGCCGTCTGCGGCGCCGCATGCCTTGAATGGCACGCAAGACCGCCGTGGCGCCTTGATTTCTAGCGGGAAGCCGAGTCGGTTACGGGTTCGAATTCCTGCATCGTCAGAAGAGGTCCACCAGCCCCCGGACCTCGAATCAATCACTTTGCCGCGACCTGGTTATCGCCGATGCCGCCGATATGCCATATAGGGCTGGATGTATTCGGACAGAAGCGGGCAACCGTTTCATGTCGTGGTTTTGGCCGCGGTTGCGCGATCCGGTTGTTTTCGCCTGGCGGCGGAATGCTCCGGGGCGAGACCACGGCTCGGCGCGGGCCCATCGAAAATCGGCATCGATTTGCCGTTCGGGGTCGGCGCGCGATCAAACTGTTACAGCGGCCTGCGAGCCTTTCGGGGTTGCCGCAAGGGCAAATGGGATTCGAGTGTGAATGGCTGACACGGCATCCGGGACGATGATGGAGCAGTTGCTGGCGGTCGAGCCGGCGATCGTCATTGGCGCCGGTGCCGCGGGGTTGGCTGTCGCGCGGGCCTTGATGAAGGCCGGCGTGGCGACGGTGGTGCTGGAGAAGGAAAGCCGGCTGGCCGAGCCCTGGCGTCGGCGCCACGAACAGCTGCACCTCAATACCCACCGCGATCTCTCGGCGCTGCCCGGCCTCACCTATCCCAAGGGTACTCCCGCCTTTCCGCACCGGGATGTCGTCATCCGCCATATGAACGATTTCCATGAGGCGAACCATTTGCCGGTCGAGTTTGGCATTTCCGTCGAGGCCATCATCCCCGGGGGCGACCACTGGATCGTGCGCACCAGCGCCGGCTCGCGCCTGGCGCGTCATGTCGTTGTCGCAACCGGCCGCGACAGGGAGCCCTACACGCCGCAATGGAAGGGCATGGAAGCGTTCGCGGGCCGGATCATCCATTCGGCCGATTTTGGCGACGCCCACACCTATGCGGGCAAGAAGGTGCTGGTTGTCGGCGCCGGCAATTCGGGCTTCGATGCCCTCAATCATCTGGCGGGCATCGATACCGCCGCTATCTGGCTGTCGGCCCGCAACGGCCCCGCCCTCTTGCCCAAGCGTATCGGCAAGATCGCCGTGCACCGCCTCTCGCCGTTCATGGCGCGCTTGCCGCTGCGCGTCGCCGATGCGGTCATGGCGGTGACGCAGCGCCTGGTTTTCGGCGATCTCACCAAATTCGGCATGCCGCGGGCACCTGCCGGCGGCGCCAGCCGTCTGACTTCGGACTACACCGCGATCGCCGCCGATGATGGCGCCGTCAAGGCCATCAAATCGGGCAGGATCCTGGTGGTGCCGGGGATACGGGAGTTCACCCGCGATGGCGTCATGCTGGCCAATGGCAGCCTGATCGCTCCCGACATCGTCATTGCCGCGACGGGCTACCGCACCGGCCTGGAGCGCATGGTCGGCAATCTCGGCGTGCTCGACGAGAAAGGCGTTCCGCTCTTCAACGGCGGCCAGGCCGATCCGAAACTGCCGGGCCTGTGGTTCACCGGCATGCGGCCGAGCATCCGCGGCTGCTTCGCCAATGCCGGCATATTGGCCAAGGCGATAGCCAGGCGCATCGCCGGTCCCGGCCAGCCGGGCACCTCACGCTGATTTCGGCTCCAGCCGCCGGAAACCGACGGCCTCGGTCAGCATCTCCTCGTCGACCATGCCGGCATTGTAGAGGGCAAGCAAGGTGAGCGCCAATTCACGCGCCTCCGTGGATTCGGGATGCGCTTGCCGTCGGCGGCAGGCCTCATCGAAGACACGTTGCAACGTGGCCACTTCGTCAGGTTTGAGCAGGCCACGGTCGTAGATCGACTTGGGCATGGCGATGATCTCCTGATCGCGATTTAGGGCGCCATGTGTAAATTACCAATCTTTCCCGAGGCTTGAATGCAATGCCGCGCAAAAAAGAGGGGCCGCGGATCGCCGAAGCCCCTCTCGTTTTGTCTCGCTGTCAGACGCCGATCTTGCCGCCGCCCTGCTTGGTGATCGCCACGACCGCCGGCCGCACCGGCATGTCGGGGTTGAAATCGGGCCAGCGGGTCGACGGGTCCTCATAGTAGGAGGGCCGGCCAAACGCGTCCCAGTCCTCGCCGCCGTCGCCCGGATGCTGGACGGCGACGAAGGCGGTCTGATCGTCCGGCGTAAACAGCGGGCCGCACATCTCGGCGCCGATCGGCACCCGGAAGAACAGTTTCGAGGTCGCCCGCGCCGATCCTTCCGTGTCCACCGCCCATAGGCCATCGGTGCGGCCGGTGGCCTTCGGGCCCTGGCCGTCGGTGGCGACCCACAGGCGCCCGGCCGAATCGACCGCGCAATTGTCGGGCATGCCGAACCAGCCATTGGCCGTCGTCGCGGTGGAGAAGGTGGCGCCGACATCGGCCACCGACGGGTCGCCGCATTTCAGCAGCACTTCCCACTTGCCCTTTGTGGCGGCGAAATCGCCGCCGTCCTCGACGATCTCGATGATGTGGCCGAAGGCATTCCCGGCGCGCGGGTTGGCGGCGTCGGCCTGATCGGCCTTGCGCTTGGAATTGTTGGTCAGCATGACATAGACCTTGCCGTTGCCGGCATTGGGCTGGATGTCTTCGGGCCGGTCCATCTTGGTGGCGCCAAGCAGGTCGGCGGCGCGGCGCGTCTCGATCAGCACGTCGGCCTGGCCGGCAAAACCGTTTTCCGCCGTCAGCGGACCCTGGCCGAACACGATCGGCATCCATTCGACCGAGCCGTCCTCGGCGAATTTGGCGACATGCAGCGTGCCGTCGTCGAGCAGGTCCTTGTTGGCTGCGCGGTCGCCGGCATTGAACATGCCCTTGGTGACGAATTTGTAGACATAGTCGAAGCGCTCGTCGTCGCCGAGATAGAAGACGACGCGGCCGTCCTTGGCGACGATCGATTCGGCGCCCTCATGCTTGAAGCGGCCCATGGCGGTGCGCTTGCGCGGCACCGAATCCGGGTCGTTGACATCGACCTCGACGATCCAGCCGAAGCGGTTGGGCTCGTTCGGCTCCTTGGCGAGGTTGAAGCGGTCGTAATGCGCGCCCCATTCATAGGCGCCTTCCGGGATGCCGAGGCGCTTGTAGTTGGCGGCTTCCTTGTGGCCTTCCGGCAGCTCGCCGGAGAAATAGCCATGGATGTTCTCCTCGGCCATCACATAGGTGCCCCAGGGCGTGACGCCGCCGGCGCAGTTGTTGATCGTGCCGAGGACTTTCGTTCCGGACGGATCGGCATTGGTCTTGACGCGGTCATGGCCCGCGACCGGGCCGGACAGCGTCATCTCGGTGCTGGAGGTGATGCGGCGGTTGAGCTTGCCGTCACGCACAACCTGCCATTTGCCGCCGTCCTTGCGGATCTCGACGATGGTGCCGCCATGCGCGGCCATCTCGACATCGACCTGCTCCTTCGAGAGCGGCGCCACCTCGGCCGCCTTCTTGCCGTCCTTCTCGACGATCTTGACGATACCCGGGAACATCAGATGCGGGTTGGTGTATTCGTGGTTGACCACCAGCAGGCCATGTTCCGCCGAGCCATCGATCGCGATGTAGCCGACATAGTCGTTGTTGTAGCCGAACTGCCTGGCCTGGGCTTGTGCCGACTGCTTGGTCGGATCGAATTCCGGCGAATCGGCAAACAGCGGATCGCCCCAGCGAAGCAACACATCGGCGTCGTAGCCCGGCGCGACATGGTGCTTGTCGTCGATGCCGGCCTCCAACTCGTCGAACTTGAAGGCCGAGCTTTCCGCGGCGCGGGCATCGTCGGCGGCGATCATCGCCAGCGGGCTGACGGTGGCGGCGATCGCCGAGACGGCAAGCGAACCCTTGAGGAAGCCCCGGCGCGAAAACCGCGCGGCGATGATCTCGCCCATCGTGCGGTTTTCGCTGGGATTGTTGGCCGGGCCTTCGTTTTCCTCGAGCAGGCTGGTGCGGAATCGGGCGTCGGGGGAGCAATGTTCGGTCATGAGAGCCTCTGGCTGGATTGGCTGGAGCTTGTTTCCTGATCGACCGCCTTACAGTCGGCCGATCACATTTTCGTGACAAGGTATCGGCGCTGCCGCGGCCTCACGACGCCATTTTTCACGCCGGACCTCGGACTTTAGTCCAGTCTTGCGCCTGCAAAGGTCCTGGGAGACAAACGCAACGGTCGGAGGTCGCTTCCGGTCACCACGTGTTTCGGCGATGTTGGTTGCACTGCAACGTTGGGGTGGGTGCACCGGCTCAATCGACGGAGTTCAGGGATGCACGGATCGATAACGGCCCGTTGTTGCCGGCTGGCTTTCGGATCGGCTGCGCTTCTGGCGCTGACCATCGCTCCCTATGGAATTGCCTTTCATGGCTTCGTGCCTGGAATCGAG
>NZ_RZSJ01000579.1:0-3834 GCF_003998025.1 Mesorhizobium sp. M8A.F.Ca.ET.021.01.1.1 | reverse complement strand
CTACAATGCGGCTCAAGGGTGCTGGATGGGCTGGGAACGCAAGCGCGGCAAGCTGCACGAGCTCGACCTCTTGCTGCGCGGCGACAGCGATACCACCTTCCTGCCACTCGAAGTGCCGCTGCCGGAAAAAGTCGTCCATGTGATGACGCTCGACGCCGATACCCGCACCACCCGCGATGCCGTATCGAGCCTTGTCGGCAAGCTTTGCCATCCGCTCAACCGCCCGCATTTCGACGCCACCAGGCGCGTCGTAACCGCCGGCTACACCATCCTGCAGCCGCGTATCACCGCTTCACTCACCAGCGGCGACGAAGCCTCGTTCTTCCAGCGCGTGTTCTCGGCCAATCGCGGCCTTGATCCTTACGTCTTCGCTGTTTCGGACCTCTATCAGGACGTCTTCAGCGACGGGTCCTTCACCGGCAAGGGCCTCTATCATGTCGATGCCTTCGAGGCCGCCTTGCAGGGCCGCATCGAGGAAAACACCATCCTCAGCCACGATCTGCTCGAAGGCGCTCTGGCGCGCGCCGCACTCGTCACCGACGTCGAACTGGTCGAGGACTACCCGACCCGCTACTCGGTCGACGCCTCGCGCCACCATCGCTGGGCGCGCGGCGACTGGCAACTTTTGGGATACATCTTCAACCCCCGTTCCGGCGTTCCGGCCTTGTCGCGCTGGAAGATGGTCGACAATCTGCGCCGCTCGCTGACGCCGATCTTCTGGGTGATGGCGGCGATCGCCGGCTGGACCTTGCTGCCCTTCACGCAGGCCGCGCAGTGGCAGGCCTTGCTGATCCTCAGCCTGTTCATGGCGCCGACCTTCGACGTGGTCAACGCCATCCTGCCCAAGAGCGGCGACCAGACGCCGCGCGGCCATTTCTCGGCGCTGGCGCGCGACGTCGCCTTCGGCACCGCCATGGTGGCACTGAAGATCGTGCTGATGGCACACAACGCCTGGATGATGGGCGACGCCATCGTGCGCACGCTCTACCGGCTGTTCGTCAGCCGGCAGAACCTCCTGGAATGGCGCACCGCCTCGCAGGCGCACAAGGCGGGCGACAACGATGTCGGCTCCTATTACGGCATGATGTATGGTGCCGTGATCATCGGCTTTGTCGGCCTCGCCATTCCGGTGCTGGCCGATTCCACCGGTGCCTTCGTGGCCTTCTTCTTTGCCTTGTTCTGGATCGGCTCGCCGGCGATCGCCAGCTGGATCAGCCGCTCCGCCGAAACCGAGGATCGGCTGCGTATATCGCAGGCCGATATTCACACCCTGCGCACCGTGGCGCGGCGCACGTGGCATTATTTCGAGAGCTTCGTGACGGCCGAACATCACAATCTGCCGCCGGACAATTTCCAGGAGAGCCCCGCGCCCGTCGTGGCGCCCCGCACCTCGCCGACCAATGTCGGCGTCTACCTGCTCTCGGTCGTCTCGGCGCGCGATTTCGGCTGGATCAGCCTGTCCGATGCCATCACCCGCATCGATGCCACCATGACGACCATCGAGAGCATGCCGCGCAGCCGCGGCCATCTCTTCAACTGGTACGACACCACGACCCTGAAGCCGCTCTACCCGCTCTATATCTCGGCTGTCGACAGCGGCAATCTCGCCGGTCACCTGGTGGCGGTGGCGGCGGCCTGCGCCGAATGGGCGGAAGCCCCTTCCGTCCACCTGCAGGGTGATTTCGAAGGCATTCTCGACACCGTGACCATCCTGAGCGAAAGCCTAGATGAATTGCCTGACGATCGCCGTCAGTTGCGCCCATTGCGCCAACGCCTCGTCGATCGCCTCGACGGCATGCGGCGCGCCGTCGACACGATCAAGGCACAGCCGGAAATGGCCTCGATCCGCACCATCAACCTGGCGGTGCTGGCCGGTGAAATCCGCAAGCTCGCCACCGCCATTCACACCGAGGCCGCATCGCCGCAGAGTGACGTCATCGTCGACTGGGCGGCAAGGCTCGAAGCCACCTGCGAGGCGCACGTCCATGACGCCCACAGCGACGAAAACGCGGTCGAGGCTCTGCGTGCCAAGCTGCTCACCTTGCGCGAGCGCACCCGTCGTTTCGCCTTCGAGATGGAGTTCGCCTTCCTGATGCGGCCGGAGCGCAAGCTTTTGTCGATCGGCTACCGGGTCGAGGAACATCAGCTCGACGAAAGCTGCTACGACCTTCTCGCCTCCGAGGCGCGGCTGACCAGCCTGTTCGCCATCGCCAAGGGCGATCTGCCGACCGAGCACTGGTTCAGGCTCGGCCGCCCCATCGTCGAGATCGGCTTCCAGGGCGCGCTGATGTCGTGGTCCGGCTCGATGTTCGAGTACCTGATGCCGCCGCTGGTAATGAAGGAACCGCAAGGCTCGATCCTCAACCAGACCAGCAAGCTGATCATCAAGCGTCAGATGCAGTACGGCCGCCAGAAGAACGTGCCGTGGGGGATCTCGGAAGCAGCCTACAATGCCCGCGACCGCGAACTGACCTATCAGTACACCAATTTCGGCGTGCCGGGGCTGGGACTGAAGCGCGGCCTTGGCCAGAACACGGTGATCGCACCTTACGCGACGATCATGGCGGCGCAGTTCAACCCGCGCGAAGCGGTGCAGAATCTGGCCCGGCTGCGCGAGATCGGCGCGCTTGGCCGCCATGGCTATTATGATGCGGTCGACTTCACCCCGCAGCGCGTGCCGGAAGGCACCAACCACGCGGTCGTGCTGAATTACTATGCCCACCATTCGGGCATGTCGATCGCCGCCGTCGCCGACGCCATTTTCGAAGGTCGCCTGCGCGATCGCTTTCACAGCGATCCAGTCATCGAATCAGCCGAACTGCTGCTGCAGGAGAGGGCGCCGCGCGACATTCCGACCGCCACCGTCCGCACCGAGGCCGACGAACGCTCCAAGGACGAGACCGAAACCGAGAGCCCTGACACCCGCATTGTGCTCGATCCCGTGCGGGCGCTGCGTTCGACCAATGTGATGTCGAACGGCCGCTATTCGGTCATGGTGACCGCGACCGGCTCCGGCTACAGCCGCTGGGGCGATCTGTCAGTGACCCGCTGGCAGCCGGATCCGGTCGAGGACCGTCTAGGCTCATACATCTTCCTGCGTGACGTCAGCACCGGCGACTGGTGGTCGGCAACGGCGGAGCCAAGGCGCGCGCCCGAGGAAAAGACGCAGACCCTGTTTTCCGATGACAAGGCGAGCTTCGTCAAATCGGCCGGCACGCTACGCTCGGAGGTCGAATGCATCGTCGTTTCCGAAGGCAATGGCGAAGGCCGCCGCATAACGCTCTACAATGAGAGCACATCCGACCGTCACATCGAAGTGACGTCCTTTGCCGAGCTGGTTCTGGGATCGGAGGCTTCCGACAACGCGCATCCGGCCTTCTCGAAAATGTTCGTGGAAACGGAAATCGCCGCCAACAATGGCGCGATCTTCGCCACGCGACGCAAGCGCGAAACCAGCGAGCCCGATGTCGCCCTGGTGCATTTCGTCACCGATCCGTCGGGGCCGGCTCGTGATGCCGAGGCCGAGACCGACAGGCGCGCCTTCATCGGCCGTGGCCGCACCATCGTCGATGCCGCCGCCTTCGATCCAGGCGCCAGGCTGGGCGGCCATTCCGGCTTCACGCTCGATCCCATCGCCTCGCTGCGCCGTCAGGTGCGCGTGCCCGCCAACAAGAAGATATCGCTGACCTTCTGGACCGTCGTCGGGGCCAACCGCGCCGAGCTGGAGGAGGCCATAAACCGGCTCGACCATCAGGAGAGCTTTGCCCGCCAGGCCATGCTTGCCCAATCCGGAAGCGATGGACTCGGCCGGCAGCCGCAGGAACGGATCGGGAT
>NZ_RZSJ01000578.1:0-3835 GCF_003998025.1 Mesorhizobium sp. M8A.F.Ca.ET.021.01.1.1 | reverse complement strand
GTTGAAGGCTTGCCCGTCGGCCTCTGCCTTCAACCGAGCCACTTCGGCCTCAAGCGTCGAGACTTGGATTGCCAACGACTGGAGGTCGGCTGAGGCAAACGTAGCATCGAGGCGGGCAAGCAATTGACCGGCTCGCACATGCTGTCCTTCGCGCACGTCGATCGAGCGCACGATCGCCGTCTCCAGTGGCTGCACAATGATGTTCGGCGATTGTGAGACCACTAGCCCTCTGGTCGTCACCACCTGGTCGACGGGAATCAACCCTGCCAAGGCAATCAAGGCGATTGCCAAACTCGAAATAACCCAGATGATGCCCCGCGCCGTTCTCGGCATTGGCGCATTGGCGATCGCCGTGGAAGGCCACTGGAATTCGAGGATGGCCGGTGTGGTCGGATCGTTCGTTTTGGTCCGCTGCCGGCGGGGGGGGCGGATGGCGACCGAGGTGCTGCTGCTCATGGCTTGCTATCCCATTCCACCTTTTGGCGTGCCGCCAAGCGCGTTGGCGCCGCTATGGATCGCCCATTTGCCGGCGATCCTCACGCTCAATCGATCGCAGCGTGACATCGTCAATCCAGCCGCGACGGTACGGCCACCGGGCGGCCGGCGCGGCCGTCGAGGTGCCGGTTCTGCTGCAACCACAGTTGCCTGTAGAGGGGGCATCGCTCGAGCAGGGTCGCGTGCGGTGCCACGTCGAGCACCTTACCTTGCTCCATTACCAGGATCTGGTCACACTCCGTGAGAGAGGAGAGCCGGTGCGAAACGATGATCATCGTGCGCCCGCTGGCGATGCGCATCAGGTTGTTACTGACGACGGCTTCGCTCTCCGGGTCGAGTGCGCTGGTCGCTTCGTCGAGGATGAGGATGGTCGGATTGTGGATGAGGGCGCGCGCGATCGCCAGCCGCTGCTTTTGACCGCCCGACAGATTGGGCGATCCTTCCTCGATGTAGGTGTCGTAGCCATTAGGCATTCGTTCGATAAATTCTTCGGCGCCGGCCAGATGTGCGGCACGCATGGCGTCGGAAAGCGTCAGGCCTGCGCGCCCGGCAATGATGTTGTCGCGAATTGATCCGCGGAACAGGAAATTGTCCTGGAGCACCACACCGAGCCCCTGGCGCAGATGGCGCAGGTTGAATTCCTTGAGGTCGACACCATCCAGCTTGAGGAATCCGCTATAGTCTCGATTGATCCCCTGTAGGAGGCGCGCGATCGTGGATTTTCCCGACCCGCTGCGCCCGACGATGCCGAACATGGACCCTGCCGGAATGTTGAAGCTGACCCGGTCGAGTGCGGGCGTCTTCGTACCGATATAGCTGAAGGTCAGATCGCTGAACGTGATCTCGCCGACGAGCCTTGGTCTCAGGCCGAGGGAATTCGAACTGCTCTCCAGCGGCCGGTTCAGAACAGACGCCGCCTCGCCGATCGCTGCCCCGACCTCCTCGTAGTCTTCGATCAGTCGTGCCAGCCCCACGAGGGGTTGTGCGACGCGCTGGGAGATCATCATGAAGGCGAACAGGCCACCTACCATATATCCCGAACTGTCGTTCATCGCGAGATAGGCGCCGATCAGCATAGTGCCAAGCACCATGGCACGTTCGATCGGCGTAACCAGGGTCTGCGGCCAGCTGGCGAACTGGCCGAAGGCCAGGCGCGCCCTTCCCGACTCCGCCACCTGCTCGTCCCAAAGCGCCTTGCGTTGCGGCTCGAGACCAAGTGCCTTCACGGTCTTTATCCCGACAACAGTTTCGCCGAGTGCCGCCGCTTTCCATGTCTCGGCTTCGATCACCCGCTGGTACCTCCGGCGCAGCGGCTTGAGGAAGGCGAGAATGATCACCACGATCGCGCCTGCGCAGGCGATCACGATCCAGGCGAGCTTGGCGTTGATGTAGAACATCACCGGTATCAGCACGCACAGCGTAATCAGGTCGAGCAACGTGCCGAGCAGTTTGCCGGTCAGGAACTCGCGGATGCGATAGACCTGGGCGAGACGGTACATCGTCTCGCCGGCTGGATGACGCTCGAAATAGTCCAGCGGCAGGCGCAGGAGCCGACTGAAAACGTGCAGCTGCAGTTTGGTGTCCAAACGCGCGCCGACGACGTTGATGATCAATCGCCGCGCGTGACCTAGGAATGTCTCGTAGGCGAAGACGACCGCGATTATGGCCGATAAGAGCAACAGCGTGGAGACACTGTTGAACTGCAGCACCTTGTTGACGACCGTCATGACGATGAGCGGCGGCAGGATGGTAAGCACGCTGAGCGTGAACGAGGCGATAGCGACGTCCCGGAGGGGTCGGCTTTCAAGCCCCACCAGTTCGACGAGCCAGCCGAGAGTGAAAGGCGCATCCGCCGCAACATAGGATCGCGCCTGTCTCAGCAGCACCGCCTCGCCCGTCCACACCTGCGACAGGCGCAACTCGTCGATCGCGGTGGGTTGACCATCATCAGACGCGTCCGCGCTTTTGAGGAAGACTAGGTCGCGCTCCGCACTCGCCCCGATCAGGAGCCCCGCGCCCCCATCGTTGAACAACAGAACGACGGGTCCCGTGTCCTGAAAGCGCAAGAGGTGAGACCAGCGAACGCGGACGGCGCGAGACCACATACCACCGTTGCGCGCCCATTCGGACAGATCAGTGGAGGTTGGAAACGGGCTTGCAGTTGCCGCCCTGAATTCCTTCGGGTCGAGTTCGACACCATGATAGCGGGCGACCGCGAGCATCGCCTTGAGGCGCGGCCCGACCTGGTCAAACTCGGCGGGGCCACCCGGAGTCCGTCCTACTACGCTCTCGCCGCCGGCCTTGCCGGTCGCGTCGGCTTCGGTGTCGGTGTCGGTGCGGATCTGGACCGGCCGGGTTTCGGCGTTAAAAGGGATGCTTACCATGGACTTCCCTTCCGGCACGCAGGCCAAAGTTCAGTCGTGCCCAGGGCAGACCGTCCCTTGCCCATTCGGAAATGGTGAACGCGCAGGCTTTGCTCTCTCGCAAAGCCCGCGCGACCATTTCTTACCCTTGGACCGGTCTCTTTTGTGGTTTGTCCGGTCACCATTCCTGCTCACTCATGCGGCTTCAGAATATCCTTCAGAGCCTTCTTCACTGTGTCGTCGGTGTTGGCGTAGCCGGCACCTTGCTTGGTCTTGTCCGAAATCAGGTCGTTACTCGCACCCAACGGCTTGTTCTGGTTCTGACCAAATCCCCTGATCGTGTTGAGGACATTCAGGAGGTCGGTCGTCACGGAGCTGGCTGCCAGGCCGACAAGCTGGCGGAACGACGCATGGCTGACGGCACTACTGTCGGTAGAGCTGGATTGCAGGAACTGCGTCGAGTCCTTCAGTCCGAGCGTATTGGCCGAGATGGTGGCTTTGTGGCCAGGGCCGTTTTCGGCATTGTTATGGTTCCCGGAATTACCAGGTGCATCCTGATCGCCATTGCCAAAGCCGTTATTGCCATGGTGGTGGTCACCAGTCTCACCGCCCGGGCCGGTCGCTCCGGTCGCACCCGTCGAACCGGCTGAGCCAGTCGCTCCGGTCGAACCGGTTGCCCCGGTCGAGCCAGTCGCACCGGTTGCTCCAGTCGACCCGGTTGCTCCAGTCGAACCAGTCGAACCTGTCGCTCCAGTCGACCCGGTTGCTCCAGTCGAACCAGTCGAACCTGTCGCTCCAGTCGAGCCGGTGGCCCCGGTCGAACCTGTCGAGCCAGTCGCACCAGTCGAGCCGGTGGCTCCAGTCGAGCCTGTCGGGCCAGTTGCTCCGGTCGTGCCAGTTGCTCCGGTCGAGCCGGTCGCACCTGTCGAGCCAGTTGCTCCGGTCGAGCCGGTTGCACCAGTCGACCCTGTCGCTCC
>NZ_RZSJ01000577.1:0-3840 GCF_003998025.1 Mesorhizobium sp. M8A.F.Ca.ET.021.01.1.1 | reverse complement strand
CGTGCTGGTGCTGGTGCGCACGCGCGACGGTTTCGTCCACGCGCTGACCCGCGCGCTCAAGCGTTGCGACATTCCGGTCGCCGGCGCCGACCGGCTGAGCTTGCCCGGCCATATCGCGGTCAAGGATCTGATCGCGCTCGGCCATCTGCTGATCCAGCCGCAGGATGACCTGTCGCTCGCCGCCGTCCTGCGCAGCCCGATCTTCGACCTGCCGGAGGAGAGGCTGTTCACGCTCGCCGCGCAGAGGCCGGCCGGCGTGTCGCTGGCGGCATCGCTGCGCCAGCAAGCCGGCGACGACGAAGCCCTCGCAAAGGTCGTCGCTCAGCTTGACCTCTGGGCTGATGAGGCCGCCTTCAAGCCGGTGTTCGAGTTCTATGCCGGCCTGCTGGCGCGCGATGGCGTGCGCCGCAAGATGGTCGCCCGGCTCGGGCCGGAAGCCGGCGATATTCTCGATGAGTTCCTGAGCTTCTGCCTTGCGGACGAGCGGACCGGCCTGCCCGGGCTGGAAGCCTTCCTGTCGACGCTGGAAAACGCCGGCCCCGAGATCAAGCGCGAGATGGATCAGACCCGCGACGAGGTCCGGGTCATGACCGTGCACGCCGCCAAGGGCCTGGAGGCGCCGGTGGTGTTCCTGGTCGACGGCGGTTCCGCTCCCTTCAGCGACCAGCATTTGCCGCGCCTGATGCCTTTCGAGGGATCGGGCAGGCATTGGGACGGCAAGGGCTATCTCTGGCGTTCGGCCAGCGACGTCGCCAACGGCTTTTCGAAAACGGCGGCTGCTCGCGCCCGCGAACTCGCCGACGATGAATACCGCCGGCTGCTCTATGTCGGCATGACGCGCGCGGAGGACCGGCTGATCGTCTGCGGTTATCACGGCAAGCGGGCGCCGAACACCGGAACCTGGCATTCGATCGTCAGCCGCGCGCTGATCGGTGCGCCGGAAAGCGAACAGCGTCCGCACCCCGCCGGCGGCGAGCCGGTGCATCGTTTCCATGTCCCCAACTTGCCGCCGGTCGCGCCAGGCGTCAGTGAACAGGCGCGGCAAGCCGATGCTTTCGGCCCGCTGCCGGCGACCCTGTTCCGGCCCTTGCCGCCTTTCGAGGACCTGCCGCGACCGTTGTCGCCATCGGGCGCCTCGGCGCTGATCGAGGAAGGCAAGGAAGCGGTTGTCGACAAGGCCTCGCCGGTGCTAGACGCCGATGCCGAGCCGGGTTTTGCCGTGATGCGCGGGCTCGCCTTGCACAAACTGCTGCAGATGCTGCCCGGCATGGCCGAGAGCGGCCGCCAAAGTGCGGCGGAGCGTTACCTCTCGCGAACGGGTGCGGGGTGGCCGCAAGCCGAGCGTGAAAAGGCCCTGGCGTCGGTCATGGCCATCCTTGCCGACCCCGGCCTCGGTCAACTGTTCGCGCCCTCGTCACGTGCAGAGGTCGCGATCATGGGCAGCCTGGAGGTCAAGGGCAAAATTCGCTCCATCTCCGGCAAGATCGACCGGCTGGCGGTGACGCCGGATACGGTCTCGATCGTCGACTACAAGACCAACCGGCCCGCACCCGCCTCCCCGGCCGAGGTCCCCCCGGCCTATCTGCTTCAGCTCGCGCTCTATCGCGCCCTGCTGCAGCCGCTTTATCCAGGGCGGGAAATCAAGGCGGCCCTGCTGTTCACCGAAGCGCCGAGGCTGATCGAGCTCCCGGCCCGGGCCATGGACGACGCCCTTGCCCGACTCACGGGAGCGTGACACAAGAACTGCTTGAAGAAGGGCGCGGCAACCACCACATTTGGTGCGACGAAAAATTTCGAAAGGATTTCCGCATGACCACCGTCAAGGTCGACAAGAACAATTTCCAGGCCGATGTGCTCAATGCCCAGGTACCGGTCGTGGTTGATTTCTGGGCGGAGTGGTGCGGCCCCTGCAAGATGATCGCACCGGCGCTTGAGGACATCGCCACCGAACTCGGCGCCAAGGTCAAGATCGCCAAGCTCAACATCGACGAGAATCCCGAGCTTGCCGCCCAGTTTGGCGTGCGCTCGATCCCGACGCTGATGATCTTCAAGGGCGGCGAAGTGGCCGACATCAAGGTTGGCGCCGCGCCCAAGACCGCGCTGTCGCACTGGGTCAATGGCAATCTCGCCTGATACCATTTGAATTCGAAGCATTGAGCCCGGCCATCGCGCCGGGCTTTTTGTTGGCGCCATCGGTGCGCCGCTCTGGCACTCACATCGGCGCCCTCCATGTCTTCTGTTGGCGGCAGAAGCAGGAGAGAGAAATGACCGGATCCGCCAAGGCCACAGTCTTCATCGACAATGAGCGCGTCATCGTCACCGAATACCGCTTCCAGCCGGGCGACAACACTGGCTGGCATCGCCACGGCCACGACTATGTCGTGGTGCCGCTGATGGACGGCAAGCTGAAGCTGGTGACCAAGGACGGTGAAACCTTCGCCGATATGAAGAAAGGTTCCCCCTATTTCCGCAAGGAGGGCGTCGAACACGACGTCATCAGCGCCAATGACGGCGAGTACGCTTTTATCGAGATCGAGCTGAAATAGGGCCATTCGCTCGCCGATAGTTACACCGGGAGATTCATCGACTGATCGGCACGATGTGCTGGCATGCCATCCCCTGCCATCTTGATGGCAGGTGCTGATCGGTCTATATCTCTTTCCAAACGGGAGTTTGACATGGCCGAACCACAGCTCTCAGTCCGCAGCGCAAAAGCACGCGACCTGGCTCACAGACTGGCTCGTCGCGAAAATCGTTCGATAGCCGATGTGGTCGAACGTGCGCTTGAATCATACGAAATCCGTGAAGCGGGCCGCGAACCCGCATCAACCTTCTATGCCAGCCTGATCGCGAGCGCCGGCGTCGACATCGATCTGGAGGAAGTTATTCACGAAGCTCGCCAGGTTCATTCAGGGCTTGAGCTTTGATTTTCGTCGATACCAACGTGATTTCGGAGTCCTTCAAGAAGGCGCCGAACCCGGCCGTGCTGGCGTGGCTCGTCCGCAACGACGCCGAACTGGCCCTTCCCACGGTGACGATTGCGGAAATCGCCTTTGGCATTCAAAAGATACGGCCCGATGAGCGAGCCGATCGGCTGGAGCAGGGACTTTCACGATGGCGCCATCGATTTGCCGACCGGATTTTTGGGCTGACGGAAGAAGCTGCCTTGGCTTATGGCGAGATCATGGGGTTCGCCACGCGCCAAGGCCGCGGCATGTCAGCTCCCGGTGGCATGATCGCGGCAATAGCGCGGGTGAATGGTGGTCGACTGGCAACGCGCAATCTCAATGACTTTAGTGCCACCAGCCTTGACCTAATCTCGCCGTGGGACTTCTGAACCGCCCTCGGATCTTTCGGTCAAAAGCGAGATAGCAGAATTCCGCCGCAGGCGTCTAAAGATGCAAGGCGTCGAAACTGTAGCCGCCCTCAGGTCGGCGGCGTGCCGTTTTCAGCCAGCACCGCACCGGCCAGATAGAGGGACCCGCCAATCAGAATGCGTGGCGGCGGGCCGTCCCAGGTGTCGCGCAGCAGCATGAGCGCGCTGGCGACGGAGCTTACCGGTTCGGCCGTCAGTCCGGCTTCCGTGGCGCGGACCGCCAGTTCGTCGTTCGGCACGCCGGCATCGCTCTGGCTCACTGGCACCGTGTAGACATGCCTGACCAAGCCCTTGAAGGCGCGGAAATAGCCGCTCTGGTCCTTGGTGTTGATCATGCCCGAAATGAGGAACAGCGGGCGCGGGTTCTTTTCTTCCTGCTCGGCCAGCGCTTCGGCGACGACCACGCCGGCGCCCGGATTGTGGCCGCCATCGAGCCAGATGTCGGCGCCCTTCGGCGCCAGTTC